>NZ_CP046202.1:208568-256500 GCF_012569785.1 Enterobacteriaceae endosymbiont of Donacia crassipes | reverse complement strand
GAGGTAATGGTTCTACAGAAGATTTAACTGCTCGTGTATTAGATTTAGCTTCACCTATAGGACGAGGACAAAGAGGTTTAATAGTAGCTCCTCCAAAAGCAGGAAAAACTATGTTATTACAAAATATTGCACAAAGCATTGCATATAATCATCCAGATTGTGTATTAATAGTTTTACTTATTGATGAACGTCCAGAAGAAGTTACTGAAATGCAACGATTAGTAAAAGGTGAAGTAATAGCATCAACTTTTGATGAACCTCCATCTAGACATGTTCAAGTTTCTGAGATGGTTATTGAAAAAGCAAAAAGATTAGTAGAACATAAAAAAGATGTTATTATTTTATTAGATTCTATGACTCGTTTAGCAAGAGCATATAATACTGTTGCACCTGCATCTGGTAAAGTTCTAACGGGGGGAGTAGATGCAAATGCATTACATCGTCCTAAACGATTTTTTGGAGCTGCAAGAAATGTTGAAGAAGGAGGAAGTTTGACAATTATAGCAACAGCATTAATTGATACAGGATCAAAAATGGATGATGTTATTTATGAAGAATTTAAAGGAACTGGTAATATGGAATTACATCTATCACGTAAAATAGCAGAAAAAAGGGTATTTCCTGCTATAGATTATAATAGATCTGGAACAAGAAAAGAGGAATTATTAAGTTCTACTGAAGAACTACAAAGGATGTGGATTTTAAGAAAAATAATTCATCCTATGAATGAAATAGATGCAATGGAATTTTTAATAAATAAATTATCAATGACAAAAACTAATTATGATTTTTTTAACATGATGAAACGATCTTAATTAATTATATTAATATTTTATTAAAATTTTTTTTAAACAAAAATTTTTAATATAAATAAATATTCATTTAAATATATTATTTAAAAAATTTTTATAAAAAAACTAGACATTTAAGAAATGAATTTGTAATATCAATATTATATAAATTACACTTATACTTAGTTAGATGAAGTACGTCTTCTTGAATAGAAATTTAAGGTTCAATTTTGTTAAAGTGTAAAAATGAATTATTAATTTTTATATTTAAAATTGTGGTGGTTATAGCTCAGTTGGTAGAGCACTGGATTGTGGTTCCTGTTGTCATGGGTTCAATTCCCATTAACCACCCAAAATTTTACGGCGAGTAGCGCAGTTTGGTAGCGCAACTGGTTTGGGACCAGTGGGTCGGAGGTTCAAATCCTCTCTCGCCGATAAAAATAATTTATTACTTATTAAAATTATTTTTAATAAAATATTTTTTTATATCATTAATTGTAATAACTATCATTTTATTTTTTTTTGCAAAAGATATAGCATCAAATTTATTTGCCATAGTTCCATTTTTATTAGTTAATTCACATAATACACCAACAGGTTTCATATTTGCAATTTTTAATAAATCTATTGTTGCTTCAGTATGTCCTTGTCTTTTTAAAAGTCCCCCATTCACAGCTCTTAATGGAAAAACATGTCCTGGTTTATTTAAATCTGTAGGAACTACATTATCAGCAATAGCAGTTTTTATAGTTGTAAATCTATCTTTTGCAGATACTCCAGTAGAAATACCTATTGCTGCTTCAATACTAACAGTAAATCCTGTTTTATAAAAACTAGTATTTTTTTTTACCATCATAGGTAATTTTAATTTTTTACGTAAATATTCTGTAATACATAAACAAATAATACCACTACCATTTCTAATAGAAAAGGCAATATTATCTATAGAAATATTTTCTGCTGCAAAAACAATATCACTTTCATTTTCTCTTTTTTCATCATCTAAAATTAAGATTCCTTTTCCCTTTTTTAATAAATTAATAGCATTTTTAATACGTGTTTCAATATCACCAAATTCTATATTAAGTAAATTCATAAAATAATATTCAAATTTTAATTTAATGATATTATATATTAATTTAATAAAATTAAAAAAATAATATATTTTGATAAACAATAAATTTTTTATATTTTAAAAAAATTTTAGGAGTCATAAATTGAAAATATACTTAGTTGGTGGAGCTATACGTGATCATTTATTAAAAATTAATGTAAAGGATAAAGATTGGGTTGTTGTAGGATCTAATATAAAATTAATGTTAAAATTAGGTTTTAAATTAGTTGGTAAAGATTTTCCTGTTTTTTTACATCCTAAAACATATGAAGAATATGCATTAGCTAGAACTGAACATAAATTTGGACATGGTTATAAAGGATTTAAATATTATGCTACGCCTACTATTACTTTAAAAGAAGATTTATTACGTAGAGATCTTACTATTAATGCTATTGCACAAAATAATTCAGGAAAATTTTATGATCCATATAATGGATTACAAGATATAAAAAATTGCATATTAAGACATGTCTCATCATCATTTAAAGATGATCCTTTAAGGGTTTTAAGAGTAGCTAGATTTGCTGCTAAATTAAAATATTTAAATTTTAAAATTCATGATAGTACATTAAAATTAATGAAAATTATGAGTAATTCTGGAGAATTATTATATTTAAAACCTGAAAGAATTTGGAAAGAAACATATAATGCACTTCAATCAAAAGATCCTCAAATATATTTTCAAGTATTAAAAAAATGCAATGCTTTATCTGTTATTTTCCCAGAAATAAATCAATTATATGGTGTACCTGCTCCATTAAAGTGGCATCCAGAAATTGATACTGGAGTACATACAATGCTTACATTAAAAATTATTTCTAAACTTACGAAAAATGTATCAACAAGATTTGCTGCATTATGTCATGATATAGGTAAAGGATTAACTCCTAAAAAATTATGGCCTAGACATCCAGGACATGGTGTAGCTGGCATACCATTAATTAAAAAATTATGTAAAACATTAAAAATACCTAATAATATTAAAAAATTATCTATATTAGCAGCTCAAATACATGATATTATTCATGATATACATAATCAAAAACCAGAAGATATATTAAATATATACAATATAATTGATGCTTGGCGTAAACCTGAAAGAGTAAAACAAATTGCATTAATAAGTGAAGCTGATGCAAGAGGTAGATTAACATTAGAATCAATAAAATATAAACAAGGTAAATATTTTATTGATATGTATCAATTTATTTCTACATTAAATATTAAAAATATAATTAATAATATTAATTTAAAAGGGATTAATATAAATAAAAAAATTCAAAATGAAAGATTAAAATTATTAAAATGTTTTTTAAAATCTAAATACTAATTAATATTTAATAATATAATTAATATTAAAAATATACGATATATACTAAACCATATTAAAGAAATATTATTTATTACATAAATAAATTTTTTTATTATAAATAAACTAATTATAAATGAAATAAAAAATCCTATAAATAATATTTTAAAATTATTAAAATCTATGATTAAATAATTTTTATATAATTCCAATAAATTGGCACTTAAAATAACAGGTATAGATATAATAAAACAAAAATTAATAGCAACAGAACGTTTTATTCCTAATAATAAACTTATAGATAATGTTGATCCTAATCTAGAAACACCAGGTAATAAAGCTAAACATTGGAAACATCCAATTATAAAATTTAAATCATATGAAATATGATCTATATTATCAATATTATATATTTTAGGTTTATATATTTCAGAAATTAATAATAACATTCCTCCTAAAAATAATCCATATATTATATATATAATATTATTAATTGCTATAATTTTATAATAAAAAATTAATCCTATAAAAATTACTGGTAAAGTAGATATTACTATATTAAATATATTAATTGTTTTTTTATTATAATTCTTATAATAAATTGTATTTAATATAATTTTAATAATTTTTTTCCAAAAAATAATTATAATTGCTAATATTGATCCTAATTGTATTATAATTTCAAAAATTTGTAAATTTTTATTATTAACAATATTTAATATTTTAGAAAAAATAATTACATGAGCACTTGAAGATATTGGTAAAAATTCAGTTAAACTTTGTACTATGCTTAATATTATAACAGAAAAATAATTTAATGTTATCATAATAATTTTAAATATTAAAATTTATAATAAAAAATTATCATCTAAGGATAATTTAGGATTAATAATAATATTATTAAGTATATACTTTTTTTTCTTTAAAAAAAGTTTTTTTGATCCTATATAAGCAATCATTCCTGCATTGTCTGTACATAATTTTTTATTACTATAAAATAATTTAATATTATATTTTTGAAAATTTTGATAAAAAATTTTTCTTAATTTTTTATTTGCACTAACTCCTCCAGCAATAACTAACTGATTTATATGATATTTTTTTAAAGCCCATAAGCTTTTTATATATAGAGTGTCTATAATAGCATCTTCAAATGCGTATGCAATATTTGCTTTAACTTGAAAATTATTTAAATTTTGTTTTTTTATAAAATTTTGTACAAAAGTTTTTAATCCAGAAAAACTAAAATCCAAATTATTTTTTTTAGATATCATTGGTCTAGGAAAAAAAATTTTTTGGGGTATACCATGTTTAGATAATTTAAATAAATTTTTACCCCCAGGATAATCTAATCCTAATAATTTAGATATTTTATCTAAAGTTTCACCTACTGCATTATCTATGTGTTTTCCTAAAATTTTATATTTTCCAAATTTATATACATATATTAATTGTGTATGTCCACCAGAAATTAATAAACCAATAAAAGGAAAACATGGTTTTTTTTTTTGTAACATTATTGAAAATAAATGACCTTCTATATGATTTACTGGAATAATAGGAATATTTAATGCAAATGCTAAAGTATGAGAAACAATTGCTCCTATTATTAAAGAATTTATTTGTCCTGGTCCAGCAGTATAAGCTATAGCATCAATATTTTTCAAATTTTTTTTAATTTTGAATAAAGATTTTTTAATTAGTGGAATAATTTTTTTTAAATGATTCCTAGCGGCTAATTCAGGTACTATACCTCCATATTTAGAATGAATTTTTTGTGTATAAATATTATTACATAATATACCTTTTTTATCATCATAAATAGATACTGATGTATCATCACATGATGTTTCTATACCCATAAAAAGCATATTTCTCCTTAAAATTATAATTTTTTTTATGAATAAAATAAAAAATTATTTATATAATTTAAATTATATATTATAATGTGTTGTTAAAACAATATAAAATTATAATATTGTAATCATAAAATAAAAGGATATTATATGCCGGTTATTAAAATACGTGATAATGAACCATTTGATTTAGCTTTAAGACGTTTTAAACGTTCATGTGAAAAAGCAGGAATTTTATCAGAAGTTAGACGTAGAGAATTTTATGAAAAACCAACAACAGCAAGAAAAAGAGCAAAAGCTTCTGCAATAAAAAGACATATAAAAAAAATATTAAGAGAAAATTCTAAAAGAATTCGTTTATATTAAAAATTATTTATTTTTATAAAAAATAAAAAATTAAAAATTATTTTTATGGTTAAATATATATCTCGTATATTTATTAATAATCTATTAGATCAAGTTGATATTGTAAAATTAATTATAAATAAAATTAAATTAAAAAAAAAAGGTAAAAATTTTTTTGGAATTTGTCCCTTTCATATAGAAAAAAATCCTTCATTTGTTGTTAATTCTGAAAAACAATTATATCACTGTTTTGGTTGTGGTGCACATGGTAATATTATTGATTTTGTTATGAATTATGAAAACTTATCTTTTCTTGAAAGTATAAAATTATTATCAGATATATTTAATATACCAATTAAAAATGATAAAAAATCTTTTCTCTTTAAAAAAGAAATTAAAAATAATATTTATTATCAAATAATGTTCAATTTAAGTTTTTTTTATAAAAATTATTTACTTAAACCTTTGGGTAAAACAGCATTAAAATATTTATTAAATAGAGGATTTAGTTTATATATTATAGAATATTTTTCTATTGGTTTTTCTCCTTTATATTGGGCTAATAAAATATTTCATAATACAAAAAACACAGAAATTTTATTGAATAAATTAAAAATTTTAAAATTAAATAAAAGTAATCATAATTACTATGACATTTTTTATAATCGTATCATATTTCCTATCAGAAATATACATGGATTTGTAGTCGGTTTTGGTGGTAGAGTTCTTAATAATAAAGAACCTAAATATTTAAATTCTTCAGAAAATAATATTTTTTATAAAAGTAATGAATTATATGGATTATTCGAAATAAAGAAAGAAAATAATATTATAAAAAAAATAATGGTAGTAGAAGGTTATATTGATGTAATTAGTCTATTTCAATTTAATATAAAATACGCAGTTGCCGTATTAGGAACTGTAATAACTAATTTTCATATACAAAAATTATTTAACATAACAAATAAAATTATTTATTGTTTTGACGGAGATAAAGCAGGTATAGAAGCACAATGGAACTCTTTAAAAAAGAGTTTACCTTTTTTAATAAAAGGGAAACAAGTACATTTTATGATATTACCTGAGGGAGAAGATCCTGATAGTTTAATTAGAAAAGAAGGGAAAAATCTTTTTGAAAAAAGAATTAACAATACTTTATCATTTTCAAAATTTTTTTTTAAAAGATTATTTTTAAAATCTGTTTTTTCTTCTTGTGAAGAAAAAACAGATTTTGTATATAAAGCTTTATCATTTATAAAATTAATTCCTGATAATTTTTTTCAAATTAATTTAATACAAAAATTAGGAGAAAAAATAGGAATATTAAATTTTCTAGATATATATAATTTATTAGGTAATAAAAAAAAAAAAATTATAAATAATAATTTTAAAAAAACTACTATTCGTAGATTATTAAGTTTATTAATACAAAATCCTAAATTAATTAAATTAGTACCTGAATTTAAATATTTTAAAAATTCGAATATAAATGGTTTATTTTTTTTTATAAAATTTGTAAATTATTATAAAAATCAACATATAACAACTACTGAAATAGTAGAACAATATAGAGGGACAAAATTAAATAAAATTATTAAAATTTTAATAACATGGAATCATATGATTCCTAATCATCAAATAGAAACATTTTTTATATATTTAATAAAGAAATTAAAAATAAATATTTTAGAAAATAGACAAGATTATTTAATATCTTTAGATAGAAAACAAGGATTAAATAATAAAAAAAAACAAGAATTATGGTCTTTAAATAAAATTTTAATTAAAAAAAAAAATAATTTAAAAATTTAAATAAAAAATAATTAAAATATTATAAATAATATATTTTTTAAATAAATAATTTATTTAAATTTTAATAAATAATATTATGGAACTATTTATGGATTATAACTCAAAATTACAGTTTAAACTTCTCGTAACTAGAGGTAAAGAACAAGGTTATTTAACTTTTTCAGAAATTAATGATCATTTACCTGATAGAATAATTAATTCTGATCAAATAAAAAATATTATTCAAATGATAAATGATATAGGTATTCAAGTAATGGAAAAAGCTCCTGATGATGATGATTTAATTTTAAATAATAATAGAAATAATACGACAGAAACAGAAGATGCAGTACAAGTATTATCTAATGTAGAATTAGAAATGGGTAAAACTACAGATCCAATAAGAATATATATGCGTGAAATGGGTACTGTAGAATTATTAACAAGAGAAGGAGAAATTAGTATTGCGAAACGCATAGAAGAAGGTATTAATCAAATACAATTTTCAATAGCTGAATATCCTAAATCTGTTGAATATTTATTAAAACAATATAAAAAAGTTAAATCTGGAGATATTCGTTTATCAGATTTAATACATGGTTTTATTAATGATAATTTTGAACAAAATATTATATCTTCTCATAAAAAATTATCTAATAATATACAAACAGAAAATAATGAAAATATTATAAATAATCAATTAGCTAAAAAAAAATTTTCAAAATTAAAAAAACAATATTATAAAACATTAATTTTTATAAAAAAAAAAGGTAAATATCATAATAAATCATTAAATGAAATTAAAAATCTTTCAAAAATTTTTAAACAATTTCGTTTAGTATCTAAAGAATTTAATTATTTAGTAAATAAAATACGTTCTATAATATCTAAAATACATATAGAAGAACGTAACATAATGAATATTATATTTAAATACTATCATATATCAAAAAAAAATTTTATTTCAATATTTTATTGTAATGAAATAAATAAAAAATTATTTTTTAATAAATTAAAACATTTTCAATATAAAAAAAAATATAATATATATGAAAAAAAATTATTTTTAACTAAATTTAATAATTATATAACTAAATTAATAAATATTGAAAAAAAAACTGGATTAACTATTTTACAAATCAAGAATATTAATAAAAAAATTATTATAGGTGAAACAAAAGCTAAAAAAGCAAAAAAAGAAATGATTGAAGCTAATTTAAGGTTAGTAATTTCTATAGCTAAAAAATATACAAATAGAGGATTACAATTTCTTGATTTAATTCAAGAAGGTAACATAGGCTTAATGAAAGCAGTTGATAAATTTGAATATAGAAGAGGATATAAATTTTCTACATATGCCACATGGTGGATCAGGCAAGCTATAACACGATCCATTGCAGATCAAGCAAGAACTATAAGAATTCCTGTACATATGATTGAAACTATTAATAAACTTAATCGAGTTTCTAGAAAAATATTACAAGAATTAGGTAGAGAACCTACACCAGAAGAACTATCAAAACATATGTTTCTTCCTGAAGATAAAATTAGAAAAGTATTAAAAATAGCAAAAGAACCTATTTCAATGGAAACTCCTATAGGAGATGATGAAGAATCACATTTAAGTGATTTTATTGAAGATAATACTCTAGAATTACCCTTAGATTCTGCAACTTCAGAAAGCTTAAAAGTAGCTACATATAATATTCTTGCTAGTTTAACTCCTAGAGAAGCAAAAGTATTAAGAATGAGATTTGGTATTGATATGAATACAGATCATACTTTAGAAGAAGTAGGTAAACAATTTGATGTCACTAGAGAAAGAATCAGACAAATAGAAGCAAAAGCATTAAGAAAATTACGACATCCTAGTCGATCTGAAATATTAAAAAGTTTTTTAGATAATTAACTAATATAATTTATATATGATTAAGTAATTAATATCTTAATTACTTAATTATATCAAATTTTTTTTTAAAAATATATTTTTTCTTTTTTTCTAATAGTTAATACTTTACTACCGATATCAGTAATAAGTACTGTATGTTCATATTGAGCTGAATTAGTTTTATCTATAGTTTTTACTGTCCAATTGTCATTTGTTAGATATACGTCATGATTTCCAATATTAATCATAGGTTCAATTGTAAATACCATGCCAGGTCTTAGTATGATACCATAATCATATGATTTATAATGTAAAATTTGGGGATCTTCGTGAAAATTTTTACCTATACCATGTCCACAATAATTTTTAACAACAGAAAATTTTTTAGATTCTACATATTTTTGTATTATTTGACCAATTTTATATAATCTAATACCAGGTTTTAAAATATTAATAGCTTTATATAAACTTTTTTTAGCAGTTAAACATAATAATTTAGATATTTTAGAAACATTATTTCCTACCAAAAACATTTTTGATGTATCTCCATAGTAATTATTATATAATACTGTTACATCTATATTTACAATATCTCCATTTTTTAAAATTTCTTTTTTACTTGGTATGCCATGACATACAACATCATTTATAGAAATACATACAGATTTAGGAAATCCTTTATATCCTAAAGTAGCTGATTTAGCTTTTTGAGTTTTTGTAATATAGTTATGACATATATTGTTTATTTCTTCAGTACTAATTCCTGGTATTATATAAGTTTTAATCATTTCTAATACTTTAGCTGCTAATTGACAAGATGTATAAATTTTTTTTATCTCTTTAGAATTTTTAATGAATATTTTCATTATTTTCTTTTATAAAATATTAATTATATAAAATATTATATTATATACTTAAATCTAATAATTATGAAAATAATTAAATTAAGTTTATTTAAGAATAATTTTGTATAAATATTAATTATGTAATATTATTTTAGTTATATATAAAATAAGGATAATATAATGTCTATATCTGTTGATGAAATGTTTAAAGTAGGAGCTCATTTTGGTCACCAAACACGTTATTGGAATCCAAAAATGAAAAAATTTATTTTTAATTATAAAAATAAAATACATATTATTAATTTAGATAAAACTATTCAAATGTTTAATATTGCATTAAAAGAATTAAAAAAAATTACTTCTCGTAAAGGCAAAATTCTATTTATTGGAACAAAAAAAGCAGCATCTAATCTTATAAAGGAGACAGCTATTAATTGTAATCAATTTTTTATTAATCATCGTTGGTTAGGAGGAATGTTAACTAATTGGAAAACTGTTAAAAAATCTATTAAAACATTAAAAGAATTAGAATTACAAAGTAAAGATGGAACATTTAAAAAATTAACAAAAAAAGAAGCTTTAATACGTAATAGAAAACTACTAAAATTAGAAAAAAGTTTAGGTGGTATAAAAAATATGGGAGGATTACCAGATGCTATATTTGTTATTGATATAAATCATGAAAAAATTGCAATAAATGAAGCTAAAAAATTAAATATTCCTATATTTGCTATAGTAGATACTAATTCTAATCCTGAAGGGATTAATTTTGTTATTCCTGCTAATGATGATGCTATTCGTGCTATAAAATTATATTTATATTATGTAACTAAAACTATATTAAAAAATAAATTTAAATTAAATAATAATTTAAAATTAAAATTAATTAGGAGATAATATTGAAAATTGATATTAATAAAATTAAAGAATTAAGAAATATAACAGGTATTAGTATTATAGAATGTAAAAAAGCATTAATAGAAACAAAAGGTAATATACATAATGCAATAAATTATATAAAAAAATATCTTAAAATAGAATCTATTAAAAAATTAAATAATGAAACGAAAGAAGGATTAATTTTAGATTATGTAGTAAAAGATTTCGGAATATTATTAGAAATAAATTGTCAAACAGATTTTGTTACAAAATCAACACATTTTATTAATTTTGGTAATGAAATTTTAAACTATGTTATAAAAAATAATCAAAAAAATATAAATACAATAAAAAAAATTTTTGATCAAAAAAGAATAGAATTAATTGGTCTTTTAAAGGAAAATATATTTATTAATCGTTTAGAATATATTAAAGGTAATTTTATAGGAAAATATATACATCATAGTAGACGTATTGGTATTATTATTAAATCTGATATTAATAATCAATTACTAATGAAAAAAATTTCTATGCATATAGCTATGTTAAAACCAGAATATATACAAGAAAAAGATATTCCTTCTACTATTATAAATAAAGAATATGAATTACAAAAAAATATTGCAATTAAAAAAAATAAACCTAAAATAATTATTAAAAAAATTATAGAAGGACGTATAAAAAAATTTATAAATAATATTACATTATATAATCAAAAATTTTTATTAGATAATAATAAAACAATATTTAATGTTTTAAATGAAAATAAAATGAAAATTTTAAGTTTTTTGTGTTTAGAAATTGGTACAGATTTAATTAAAAATTAATTATTTTATTTATATAAATTAATTAATTATATTTTATAAAATATATAATAAATAAGTGTCTTATGAATACTAAAAAAAAAATAGTTTATAATCGTATTATATTAAAAATTAGTGGAGAATTTTTACAAGGTAAAAATCTATCGGGTATAGATAATAAATTATTAGATTATATTATACAAGAAATAAAAAGTGTTTTACCTTTAGGTATTGAAATTGGCATAGTAATAGGAGGTGGAAATTTATTTAGAGGTAGATATTGTAATGAAAATAATAATGTAAAAAGAGTTTTAGGTGATCAAATTGGTATGATATCAACTATAATTAATGGTTTATTATTATATCATTCTATTAAAAATAAATTAATAAATGTATATTTAATGTCTTCTTTACCAATACAAGGTATTTGTGAAGAATATAATGCTTTTAAAGCAATTGACTTAATCAAAAATAACATAATTATATTAACCGGGGGTATTGGTAATCCATTATTTACTACAGATACTACAGCATGTTTAAAAGCTATAGAATTAGAAGCTGATGCTGTATTAAAAGCAACTAAAGTTGATGGAGTATATTCTAAAGATCCTGCAAATTATTCAAATGCTAAATTTTTTAATATAATAAATTATGATTATGTAATAAAAAAAAAAATAAAAATTATGGATAATACTGCGTTTCTTTTAGCGCGTGATTATAATATACCTATACACATTTTTAATATTCGAAAACCTGGTTCTCTTTATAAAATTTTAACTGGTAACATTATAGGAACAATAATAAAAAATTATTAAATAAATAAATTTAGTTTAAATAAAGGATAATTATATGGATAACAATATTATTATTGATAATAAAAAAAATATGCAAAAATGTTTAGATGCATTTATAAAAAAAGTTAACATTTTATCACAAAATAGATTATCTCCTTACTTATTAAATCATATTTGTTTAAAATTAAATAAAAAATTAATACCTATTAATCATATATCTTCTATAGTTTTAAAAAATAATTTTACTCTTAAAATTACACCATTTGATTCTACAATAAAAAAAAATATAGAAAAAAGCATTATACTTTCAAATTTAGATGTAACAACTAAAATTATCGGGAATAATATATATGTATATATACCTTCTATTACAGAATCTAGAAAGATAAAAATTATTAAAAATCTAAAAATAGAAGCTGAACAAAATAAAATTAATATTAGAAATATACGTAGAAAATCTAACCATAAAATTAAAAATTTATTAAAAAATAAACAAATTGATGAAAATCAAGAAAAAATTTTGTATAATAAAATTCAAAAACAAACAGTATCTTATACTAAAGATATTCAAGAATTTTTAAAAAAAATAGAAAAAAAACTATTATGTTAGTTTTTTTTTATTAAAATATAAATTATTTTTTATTTATTTATTAAATAAAATTTTAAATTTCAAAAAAATGAAAAAAAAATTTTTAAAAAAAAATATTGATCATATTTATTATTATCCTAAACATGTTGCTATTATTATGGATGGTAATAGAAGATGGGCAAAAAAAAATAAAAAATTAAAATTTTTAGGACATAAAGAAGGAATAAAAACTGTAAAGAAAATTATTAGTTTATCTTTAAAATATAAAATTAAAGTATTAACTTTATATGCTTTTAGCAGTGAAAATTGGAAAAGATCTGATCAAGAAATTAAATTTTTAATGAATTTATTCCAAAGAATTTTAGATATAGAAACAATAAATTTAAAAAAACAAGATATATGTTTAAAAATTATTGGTAATATAAATCAATTAAATTTTTCTTTACAAAAATCTATTACTAAAGCAGAACTTTTAACAAAAAATAATCATAAGTTACTATTAAATATAGCCATAAATTATGGTGGTCGTTGGGATATAATTAATAGTGTAAAAAAAATAGCTTTTAAAATTTATAAAAAAATATTACATCCTAATGATATTAATGAAAATATGATAAGTAATTATCTTTGTTTAAATAATATTTTTCCTGTAGATCTAGTAATCAGAACTGGAGGTGAATATCGCATTAGTAATTTTTTAATCTGGCAAATTGCCTATTCAGAATTATATTTTACTCAAACATTATGGCCTGATTTTAATGAATATGATTTTAAACAAGCACTTAATTCTTTTAAAAAAAGAAATCGCCGTTTTGGTGGAAATTAAATAAGTTATTTTTTATTAAAAATTTTATATATCATTATTAGAAAAATTAATATTAATTTTAGGAGTTATGATTTTGATAAATATTTTATATAATATTATAATATTTTGTATTACTATAAGTAGTCTAATTATAATTCATGAATATGGACATTTTTTTATAGCACGTTTTTTTAATACTTATGTCGAATGCTTTTCGTTAGGTTTTGGTAAAAAAATATTTCAGTATCGTGATAAATATGGAACAAATTATATAATAAGATTATTACCTTTTGGTGGGTATGTAAAAATGCCTGAATCGGTAAAAAATAATAATATAAAATATATTAAAAAATTTAAGTTATTATTTTTTTATCAATTAAATTTTTTTAAACAAATACTTATTATATTAGCAGGACCTTTTGCAAATATTTTTTTTGCAATATTTATTTATTTTATAATTTTTTTAATAGGATTACCCATAAAAAAAAATATTATTAATGAAATTAATTATATGTCTGTTGGAAATCTAATTAATTTAGAATCTAATATTGAAATTAAAAAAATTAATAATACTAAAATTAGTAACTGGAATAAGTTAAATATAAAATTAATTAAAAATATTCGTCAAAAAAATAAAATAAATATAGAATTTCATAAAATAAATTCTTCTTTGATTAAAAAAAAAGAATTAAATTTTGATAAAAATTTTCTTAGTTTTATTAATGAAAAAAATTTAATTACAATATTAGGAATATTACCTCAAGAATTAAAAATTTATCCTATTATTAATTATATAATACCAGGATCACCTGCAGAAAAAGCTAATTTAAAAATTGGAGATAAAATTATAAGTATAGAAAATATAAAATTTATAAATTGGTATAATTTTCAAAAAATTATTTATAATAATCCTAATAAAATAATTCATTTAAATATTAAAAGAAAAAATAATAATATAAATTTAAATATTTTATCTTTAACTAAAAAAAATCATGTTGGTTTTTTAGGATTTCTACCCAAAGTAGATAGAAATAAAAATAAATTATATTTTCAATATAAAATAAATTTTACCAAAGCCCTAATAAAATCATTAAATCAAACTTTCAAAATAGTAAAATTAATTCTTAATACTTTTTTATTTTATAATAAAAATAATATTTCTAAATTAAGTGGACCTATTTCTATAGGACATATTGCAAGTATATTATTTCGAAATAAAATTTTATATTATTTCGTATTTTTAGCAATAATCAGTATTAATTTAAGTATAATTAATTTATTTCCTTTACCAATATTAGATGGTGGACAATTATTATTTTTAATTTTTGAAAAAATAATTAATAAAAAAATACCAAATAAAATTAAACAATTAATATATATTTTTAGTATAATTACTTTAATAATAATTATGGGGATTGCATTTATAAATGATTTTCATCGATTTTAAAAAAAAAATTTTAATAAACATTATTTATTATTATAAATTTCTATTTATTTTTTTCTTTATTTTTAATACAAATATTTTTTGTTATGCAAATAGTTTAAATAGAAAAAATAATTGTGTTAATCAAGTTATTTTTTTTGGTTTAAATAAAATAAAATTACAAAATGATGAAATATATTCATATATAACAAAAAATTGTTTTTCTGTAAAAGAAATATTTAATATATTACAAGTAACGTATTTACATAAAATAATAAATAGTATTAATATTATTCAATACAAAAATTTCATATTTGTTAAAATTTTAGAAAAACCAATTATTAATAATATTAAAATTAAAAATAATAAAATTATTAATAATAATCTTATTTTTTTTTTATTAGATAAATTAAACATAAAAAAGAATAATACATTAAATAATGATTCATTATTCCTATTTAAGAAAAATATAAAATTAATTTTTTTAAAAAATTCTATATTTTTTACTTATATAAAAATAAAAATAAAAAAATATTTAAATAATAAAGTTGATATAGAAATTTTATTTAAAAAGTTTAATTATATAAATATTAATACAATTAATTTTGTAGGTAATAAAATTTATAAAACTAATTTTTTATTAAACTATTTAAATATTAATAATAAATTTTTCTTTTTTTTTACAAAAAAAAAGAAATATAAAATTAATAATATTAATCATATTTTAGATCAATTAAATAATTTTTATATAAATCAAGGATATTTAAGATTTGAGATACAAGATATTATACAAAACTCATCATATGATAAAAAAAAATTTTTTTTAACGATAAAAATTAAAGAAAACCAACCGTTTTATTTTAAAAAAATATTAATAAAACTCGATACAAATAAGTATTTAAAAAAACCAATAAAAAATATAATTAATATTATTCCAGGAAAAATTTATAAGACTGATACAGTTATAGGATTAAAATATAAAATAAAAAAATTTTTAAAAGAAAATGGATTTTTAAATCCTAAAGTAATGATACAATCTATTATAGATAGAAAAAAAAACACAGTAAATATTATAGTTTATATAAAAACTAATAATAAATATTATATAAGAAAAATAGATTTTGTAGGGAATAATTATACTAAAGATTTTCTTTTAAGAAATGAATTATTACAATCAGAAGGTGATTTATTAAATATTAAATTAATAAAAAAAACAAGAGAGAAATTATTATCTTTGGGATACTTTAATAGAGTAGAAATTTTTTTATATAAAAATAATGATTTAAAAAATACATTAAATGTAATATTTAAAGTTGATGAAAAAAATGAAGGTTTTTTAAGAACAGGATTAGGCATAATTAAAGGTGGATCATTAGGATTAAATACTATTTTACAACAAAATAATTTTATAGGTACTGGATATGATATAGATATTGATTTTCATAAAGATTTTTATCACTATTATTTAGAAATATTTATTATGAAAAATCATGCTTTTTTTAAAAAAATTAATTCTGGTATAAAAATATTTTTGAATTCTATAAACGAAAACGATAATTTTTTTTATAATTATATAAATAAAAATAAAGGATTTTTAGGAATATTTAAATTACCAATTAATCATAAATTTTTTATAGAAAGTAATATTGGATTTATTAAAAATAAAATTAGTAATATTGAACCACAATTATCATTATGGAATTATCTTAGATATATAGGATATCAAAAATATAATAAATCATATAAATATTATTTATTAGATGAATTCGTAATTCATTATAAATTTATATTTAAAAATTTAGATAATTTTAATTATCCATCAAATGGTATTTTAAGTTCTTTAGATACTTATTTTTCCATTCCATGGTATAGTAAAAATCGTTATTATAAAATTATTTTTAATTATTTACAATATTTTCCTTTATTTCATTTACAAAAATTACAAAATAATTTACAAAATAATGATTTTATTATTTTTTTATTTAAAAGTAATTTTAGTTATGGTAATGGTTTTTTAGGTGGTAAATATCCTTTTTACAAAAATTTTTATTTAGGTGGATCTAATTCTATTAGAGGTTTTCAAATCAATACTATTGGTCCTAAAGGTGTATATTATTCTTCAACAGAATATAATTGTAGTGATAAAAAAACTATTTGTTTATCGAATATGCCAATAGGTGGTAATGTTTTATTTTATATAAATAATGAATTAATTATTCCTTTATCTTTTATAAAAAATAAATTTATAAAACAGATAAGATCTTCTATTTTTTTAGATATAGGTAATTTAATTGATACTACATGGAAAAATAATTATTTATTTAAATTATATAAAATTCCTAAATTTAATCTTTTTTTTCAAATAAGATCTTCTATAGGTTTATCTTTTCAATTTCATACTTCATTTGGTGATATAATTATTTCTTTTGCATATCCAATTAAAAAATATAAAATGGATAAAATTCAATTTTTTCAATTTAATTTTACTCAAAATGGGAATAATTATTTAAAATAGGAATATTTAAATATGAAAAATTTTTTTAAATTTACATTATTAATTTTAATTTTTTTTAATTTAACTAACAATCAAGCTTATTGTTGTACAAAAATAGTAGTAGTTAATATTGCTAAAATTTTTGATATAATACCTCAAAAAGAAAAGATAACCAAAAAATTAGAAAAAGAATTATATTCTGATTTTTTAGTTGTTAAAAAAATGAAAAAATTATTTTTATCTAAAATAAAACGATTAGAAAATAAAAATTTATCTAAAAAATCAAGAGAAAATTTAGAAAAAGAAATAAAATATGAAAAAAAAATTTTAATGAAAAAAATAAAATTTTATACAAAAAAGAATCATCAAAAACAAGAAAATGCACGTAATAAAATATTAATTTTTATTCATAAATTAATAAATATTATTGCTGAAAAGGATAATTATAATATTGTTTTAGATATTTCTTCAATAGCATATATTAAAAATATTAAAGATATAACAAATGATGTAATTAATTTAGCAATTCAACAAAATAATATTTTATTTATATTATAAATATAATAAAATTAAATTAAAAATTTATATGTATAATAAGAATTATTATGTTGAATATTAATGAAATTTTATCTATTTTACCACATAGGTATCCATTTATTTTAGTAGATAAAATTATAGCATTCAAAAAATTTAAATATTTGAATGCTATAAAAAATATTTCTATTAATGAGCCTTTTTTTCAAGGACATTTTCCTAAAAATCCTATTTATCCCGGAACATTGTTATTAGAATCTATGATTCAAACTACAGGATTATTAATTTATAAAAGTAATAAAAATCAAAAAAAATTTATGTATTATGTAGCTGGTATTGATCAAGTTCGTTTTAAAAAATTTATTTTTCCAGGAGATCAAATAATAATAGAAAGTTTTTTAAAAAAAAAAAAAAACTCTTTTATATTTTTTAATAGCATAGCTAAAATTAATAATAAAATTATTTGTAAAGCAAAATTTATATGTACATATATTCAAAAATAAAATTTTATTTTTATAAAAAAATAAAATTTAAATTTAATTAAAAATTTTTGTGAATTAACATAAAATATGAATTATCCTAAATTTGTACATTTACATGTACATAGTGACTATTCTATTAGAGATGGTCTTGCTAAAATAGAACAAATTATAAATAAAGCTAAAATATTTAATATGCCTGCTATAGCTGTTACAGATTTTAATAATATATTTGGTTTAGTTAAATTTTATAAAAAATCACATAATTTAGGATTAAAAGCTATAACTGGAGCTGATTTTAAAATTAAAAATTTAAATACTTATAATAATTGTAAATATTCCAAAATAACCATATTAGTAATAAATAATACTGGTTATCAAAATTTAAAATTATTAATATTTAATAGCTATCAAAATGGTTATGATAATAACTTAGGTCCTATAATAACTTATAATTTACTTGCAAAATATAATAAAGGATTAATTGTATTATCTGGTGGAATAAAAGGAGAAATAGGGAAAAATCTTTTACAAAAAAATAATTTTTCAATAAAAAATTTAATTTTTTTTTATAAAAAATATTTTAATAATCGTTTTTATTTTGAAATTATACGTACAAATCGTATGTATGAAGAAGATTATATTAATTTAATTATAGATTTATCAAGTTATTTTGCTATTCCTTTAGTTGCTACTAACGATGTACGTTTTTTAAATAAAGAAGATTATTATGCGCATGAAATTCGTATTGCAATTAATAAAGGTTTTACTATAAATAAAAATCATAAAAATTCTCATTATAGTAAAGAACAATTTTTAAAAAGTACAGAAGAAATGTGTATTTTATTTAAAGATATACCTGAAGCATTATTTAATAGTGTAGAAATAGCAAAAAGATGTAATCTATTTTTGTCATTAGGTAAATATTTTTTACCAAAATTTATAATTAATAAAAATATAACACCAGAAAATTATATTATTAAAAAAGCTTATATAGGTTTAAAAAATAAATTAAATATTTTATATTCTAATGTAAATGATTTCAAAAAAAAATATATAAAATATCAAAAAAGATTAAATCAAGAATTAAAAGTTATTAATCAAATGGGTTTTCCTAGTTATTTTCTTATAGTTATGGAATTTGTTCAGTGGGCTAAAAAAAATAATATTCCTGTAGGACCAGCAAGAGGTTCAGGCGCAGGTTCTTTAACAGCTTATGTTTTAAATATTACTAATTTAGATCCTATAAAATTTGATTTAATTTTTGAAAGATTTTTAAATAAAGAAAGAATATCTTTACCAGATTTTGATATTGATTTTTGTATGGAAAAACGTGATTTAGTTATTAATCATGTAAAAAAAATATATGGATATAAATCAGTATTTCAAATTATAACATTTGGAACAATGACTGCAAAATCTGTTATTAGAGATGTTGGAAGAGTTTTAGGTTATCCATATGATTTTATTAATCGTATTTCAAAATTAATTCCTTTAGATATAGGTATTAATTTAAAAAAAGCTTTTTTAAAAAATAAAATATTATTTAATTTATATAAATCAGATAATAATATTAAAGAATTAGTAAATACATCTTTAAAATTAGAAGGTACAATTAGAAATATCGGAAAACATGCTGGAGGTGTTGTTATTTCTCCTGATAATATTATAAAATATACAACTATATATTGTGATTGTAATGGTAATAATAGAGTTACTCAATTTGATAAAAATGATATAGAAGATATTGGTTTAGTAAAATTTGACTTTTTAGGTTTAAGAACTTTGACTGTTATTCATTATGCAGTAAAAATGATTAATACAAAACTTATTAAAAATAATAAAAAATTATTAGAAATTAATAATCTTGTTTTAAATGATAAAAATATTTATAATTTTTTACAAACAGCTCAAACTACAGGAATTTTCCAATTAGAATCAAAAGGTATTAAAGAACTAATTATACAATTAAAACCTGATAATTTTGAAGATTTAATAGCATTATTAGCTTTATATAGACCAGGTCCATTACAATCAGGAATGGTTGAAAATTTTATTAATAGAAAACATGGTAGAGAAATTATTTCATATCCTGATAAAAATTGGCAACATGAAAAATTAAAACCAATATTAAAATCTACTTATGGTATTATTTTATATCAAGAACAAGTAATGAAAATTGCTCAAGTATTAGCAAATTATAGTTTAGGAGAAGCAGATATTTTAAGAAGAGTAATTAGTAAAAAACAACATAAAGAAATGTCAAAACAAAGAAAACGTTTTTTACAAGGTTCTAAAAAATTAAATATTGATAATACTTTATCTATGAAAATTTTTGATTACTTAGAAAAATTTTCATCATATGGATTTAATAAATCTCATTCTGCTGGATATGCTTTAATATCTTATCAAACTTTATGGTTAAAAGTATATCATCCATCAGAATTCATGGCAGCAGTGTTAACATCAGAAATGGATAATAAAAATAAAATTATTCATTTAATACATGAATGTAAAAAAATGAAAATTAAAATTTTATCACCTAATATTAATACTAGTTTATACAAATTTCATGTTAATGAAAATGGATATATTATTTATGGATTAGGAGCTATTAAAGGTATTGGCCAACAATTAGCATTTAATATATTAGATGCTAGAAAAAAAATAGGTTATTTTAAATCCATATTTCATTTTTTTACAAAAATTAATTTTTCTAAACTTAATAAAAAAATTATAGAAACATTAATATTATCTGGATCATTAGATTCATTTAAATTTAATAGAGGAGTATTAATAAATAACTTGGAAAAAATTATAAAATTAACAAATAAATATTTAGAAGAAAAACAAACCAAGCAAATAGATTTTTTTAATAAAAAAAATACTTTTTTATTAAAAGATGATAATTATATTTATAATGATATTAATTTATCATGGATAAATAAAGATATTCTTATAAAAGAAAAAAATATTTTAGGTTTTTATTTAACAGGACATCCACTAGATGGGTTTTTAAAAGAAATTTTTTTTTATACTAAAAAAAATAATATACAATATTTTTTAAAAAATTATAAAAAACCAATAAGAGTTACAATAGGTGGAATAATTAATAATATTCGTACTACTTATAATAAAAAAAAACAAAAAATATTATTATTTAATTTGGATGATAATTCTGCTGTATTAGAAATACATTTATTTTTAGATATATTAAGTAATAAAAATGATTTAATTACATTAAATAATATAGTTATTATAAATGGAATATTATATTTTAATAACTTTTTAAAATTATTTATATGTGACGTAAATCATATTACAGATATAACAACTGCTAGAGAAAAATATTTAAATAAAATAAATATTATTTTTAAAACTAAAAAAGTTTTATATAATATTTCTTTTTTAAAAAATTTAAAAAAAATACTTTTTCTTGAAAAAAAAAATTATAAAAAGAATATACAAATATATTTTTTTTATGAAAAACTAAATTTTAGAAAAAAGATTTATTTTAACAAATCTTATTTTATTTCAACTGAAATAAATATTTTTAATAAATTTATTAATTTACTAAATCAAAAATATATTAAATTAGAATTTAATTAAAACTAATATTTTCAATTAAAAAATTATAAATAAACATATAATGATATTAATAAAAAAAGAAATACAATCAATATTATATAATTTTAAAAATATTTTATTAGCATATAGTGGAGGAATAGATTCTACTGTATTATTATATAATTTAGTAAAATTAAGAAAAAAATATCCTCTTATAATAAGAGCTATCCATATTAATCATAATTTAAATAAAAGATCTAATGATTGGATGAAATTTTGTTTTTCAGAATGTAAAAAATTAAATGTATTATTTATACATAAAAATATTTATATAAATAAAAAAAATAATATAGAAGAATATGCACGTAAAAAAAGATATCAAATTTTTAAAAAAATTATAAAAAATGATGAAATTTTAGTTACTGCTCATAATTTAGATGAACAATGTGAAACTTTTTTTTTATCTTTAAAAAGAGGAAGTGGACCTAAAGGATTATCAGGTATATCTATAATTAGAATTATAAATGATTTTAAAATATTCCGTCCTTTTTTAAATATAAGTAAAAATAATATAATTAATTATGCTATAAAAAAAAAAATAAATTGGATAGAAGATCCTAGTAACAAAAATATAAAATATGATCGTAATTTTTTACGTAATATTATTTTACCAAAAATGATTGATAGATGGCCATCTTTTCAAATAACTCTTGCTAGATCAATTAAAAATTATAATGAACAAGAAAAATTATTACATGATTTAATTAAACCTATATTAATAAGATTAATTCAAAAAGATAAAAGTTTGTTTATTTCTCCTTTATATCATTTTAATATAATTAAAAGAAACTTTATTATTAGAAAATGGATAGAGTATAATAAATATTATTATATGCCATCTAGAAAATTATTAAATATTATATGGAATGAAGTTATTTGTTGTAAAAATAATAATAATCCTCAAGTTAAAATAGGGGAATATATTATTAGAAAATATAAAAATTATTTATTTTGTATAAAATATTTTCCTGATTTAAAAAAAAAAATTTTAGTATGGAATAATTTAAAAAAACCTTTAATTTTACCTAATAAATTAGGTAAAATAATAATTTTTTATTATAAAAACTATAAAAAAAAATTAATATGTATTAGAAAACCAAAAAATAATGAAATTATATATATAAAATTTAATAATTCAACAGAAAAATATTATTTTAACAATGCTAAATATAAAAAAAATATTAATAATATATGGAAAAATTTAAATATTCCTAAATGGAAAAGAGAGCAAATTCCATTATTATTTTATAATAAAAAATTAATTGTTGAATTAGAAAATCAATTAATTACACAATATGGACAAACTGATATTACAGAAAAAAATAATTGGTTTATTTATTTCCAAAAAAAATATTAAAACATTTATTCATTTTTATCTTTTTTAAAATAAAATCAATAATTAAATTTATAGATAAAATTTTTGTAAACCCTGTTTTTCTACATTTATATTCAATATTATTATTTATAATATTAAAATTATTAATTATAATAATATGAGGAATCCCAATAAGATCAATATCAGCAAACATTACTCCTGGATTTTCTCTTCTATCATCTATTATAACTTCTATACCTAATAATTTAAATTTTTTATAAAGTAAAAGAGCATTTTTTTTAACTATAGTAAATTTATACATATTAATTGGGATAATAGCTACTAAAAAAGGTGCTAAAAATTCATTTGGCCAATATATTCCTTTAGAATCATGATATTTTTCTATAATAGCAGCAATTAATCTTGATATACCAATACCATAACAACCCATATATATTAATTGTTTTAATTTTTCTTTATTATATATATAATTATTCATTAGTTTAGAATATTTTGTGCCAATTTGAAAAATATGTGCTATTTCTATACTATGTTTAATTTTTATTATACTTTTACCATCTGGTGTAATATCATTATTATTTACATAACGAATATCTTGAATATTATTTGGTAAAGGTAAATTAATATTCCAATTTGTATTTATAGAATATTGATTTTTAATATTAGTTCTTATAACAAAATTATACATATTTATTATAGAATAATCTCCAATAACAGGTATTTTTAAAAAAAATGGATCTATGAAATTTATATTAATTTCAAAAATTTTTTCTATTTCTTTATCTGATAAAATTTTCATTATATTAATATTCATTTTTTTTATTTTATAAATGTTTAATTTATGATCTGCTCTAATCATTAGGGAAATAAAAGGATTTTTTTTATTTGATACTTTAATAATAATTACTTGAATAATATTTTTTATTGATATATTAATTCTTTTAGCTAATTCTTTATAAGAGAAACAGTTATCTACTATTAATAATTTTTTTTTTAAAAATTTTTTTTGATTTATGTTTAATTTTTTAGATAACAAAAAATTTCCTAATTCCATATTCATAATATATTTTTTATCTTTAGATAAAGCAAGTAAATTTTCTCCATTTTTAGATAAAATATGAAATTCATGAGAAATATTACCTCCGATAATGTTATTATCGGCTTTAACTATAACATAATCAATATTTAAAAAATTAAATATTTTTTTATAAGTTTTTAATACAACATTATACGTTTCTTTTAAAGAAATTTTATTCATATGAAATGAATAACTATCTTTCATTAAAAATTCTTTTGCACGTATAACTCCTAAACGAGATCTAATTTCATCTCTAAATTTAGTTTGAATTTGATAAAAATGAACTGGTAAAGATTTATATGATATAATTTCATTATTTATTAAATAGGTAATAACTTCTTCATGTGTTGGGCCTAAAACAAAATTATGTTTTTTACGATCTATAATTTTCAATAATTCTTTACCATAATCATTTATACGACCACTTTGATTCCATATATTAATAGGATGTAATGTTGGTAATATTAATTCAATAGCATTAATATTATTCATGAAATAACGTATAATTTTTTTCAAATTATTAATAATTCTTAATCCAGTTGGTAACCAAATATATATTCCTGAAGATAATTTTCTAATTATTCCTGATTTAATCATTAAAGTAAAACTATTGAGATTATTATTACATATTTTGTTTTTAGATGTAAAAAATACATATTTTGTTGATAACATTATTATTCCTTTAAATTTTTAATATTTTAAAATTTATTTATATAAATAAATTTTTTTTGATAAAATAAATAATTTAACCAATTTAAAAATAATAAATTACCATGACTTCTCCAATTAATTTTAGGTTTTAATTTTGGATTATTTAAAGGATAATAATTATATGGTATATTAATTAATTTAAATTTATTTTTTAAATCATTTAAATATTCTTCATTTATTGTTAAAGCGTCGTATTCTGGATGACCAGTAATAAATATATATTTATTTTTTTGACTAGTAAAAAGATATACACCTGCTTTTTTAGAAGTAGCAATTATGTTTAAATCAGTATAATTTTTAATAATATCTAATGAAAAATTAGAATATCTAGAATGAGGGACAAAAAAATAATCATCGAATCCTTGAATTAAACAATTATTTTTTAATAAAATTTTATGTTTAAATATACCTAATAATTTTGATTGATTAATTTTTTTAGGAATTTTATATAAAATATTTAATATTGCTTGTACAGACCAACATATAGATAAAATAGAATTTACATGTTCATGAGCCCAATGTATAATTTTTACAAATTCTTTCCAATATCTAATATCAGTAAAATTAATTAATCCTAAAGGTGCTCCTGTAATAATTAAACCATCATAATATTTATTATTAATTTGATCTAAATGAGAATAATATTTATTAATGTGATGAATAGATAAATAATTTGATGATTTATTATCACTTACTGCTAACAATGATAAATCTATTAGTAATGAAGAATTAGATAATAATCTAATTATTTGATTTTCTGTATCAATTTTTTTAAACATTAAATTTAAAAAAAGAATTTTAAGTTGACTAGGATATTTTTTTTTTGTTTTTTTTAATAAAAATATATTTTCTTGTTTTAAAATATTAATTGCTGGTAATTCTTTATGTACTATAACTGGCATATATTTTTATTCCTTATTTAAATATAAAATAATTTTTTTTTAAAATATTAAATATACACTACTAAAAAATTAGTAAAACATTTAAATAAAATAATTATATATTTAATTAATAGTAAGAAAATTTATTTTTTTTATGTAAAGTTACATCATGAACACCTTTTATATTTGGAAAATTATTTAATATTTCTTTTTCGATCCAATTCTTTAAAGTTTGTTTACTCATTATACATCCTTGACAACCACCATGGAATTCTAATAATACAATATGATTTACAGTAATATTTTTTAATATAACTGAACCTCCATGATTTAATAATTTAGGATTAATTATATTTTCTAAAAATATGTTAATATTATTTTTTAAATGATTTATACTATTAGTATTTTGTATATTTTTATTTAAAACGATAAAATCTATTTTTTTAGATAAATTATGTTGAATTATATCTATTTTAATATTTTCTAAAAAAATAAAACTATTTTTTTCTATAAATATTTTTAGTTTATGAAAATTTAATTTAATATCATCTTTTTTTATTGTCGTAATATTACAAAAGGTAACTTTTCCTTTAAATATATTTTTTTTAAAAAAAACTGAAATTTTAATAAATGTATTTTTATTTTTTTTAGATAATAATTCTAAAAAATATTCTTGAGCTAATTTTGTAATTTGTAACATAATAAATTTAATTTTTACAATATTTATATTAAATAATAAGTATTTTTTTTAAAAAAACAATATTATTTACATAAAATATCTTTTAAAAAAAAATATTTAAAATATTTATTTTTTATTATAAAATAAATATAAATCTATTATTTAATTATTTAATTCATAATATATATGAGAAATAATATATGCAACCAATGCTTAATATTGCTATACGTATAATTCGTAATATTGGTAATATAATTGTTAAAAATTATGAAATTCATAATATTAATATACATTATAATAATAATTATTATGATAATAATGTTTTTATAAAAAAAATTCATAAAAATTTAAATAATATGATTACTAGAACATTTTATAATATATATGCACAAAATATTGTTATTGTATGTAAAAAAAATTTTTTAATTTTTAATTATAAAAAAACTGTATGGATTATAAATCCTTTAGATGGGATTATGAATTATTTTAAAAAATTACCTCATTTTTCAATATCTATTGCTATTTGTATAAAAGAAAAAACAATAATTTCTTTAATATATGATCCTTTTAAAAATGATTTATTTACAGCTATAAGAGGTCGAAATGCTCAATTAAATGGCTATAAATTACGTTGTAATAATTATATAAAGCAAAAAAATTTATTATTTGCTTTAAATAATAGCTATTTTTTTTCTAATAAACAAAATATTAATTTAAATTATTTATTTAAAAATAATTTAATTTCATTAAGAATTAGTGGTTGTATATCTTTAGATTTAGCATATTTAGCTGCAAATAGAATTGATTGTTATATAAATAACAATGTAAAAAATTTTTATTATTTACTTGCCGGAGAGTTAATAATTCAAGAAGCTGGAGGATTAATAACTGATTTTATTGGTAATTATAATTATAAAAATTCTTCAAATATATTAGTTACTAATTCCATTATTAGAAAATTAATAATATCTAAATCTTAAAATTTGTTTTATAAAATATAATTAATTTTATTAAAATTAAAATATTTTATTATTAATAAAAAATATATTTTAAATTATAAAAATTATAAATTTTGGATATATAATAATGATTATAAAAAGTATAAAAAATGAAATAATACTTCAATTACAACCTATATATTTTAAAATTAATGATAATAATCAATCTAAAATAGAAAAAATAATAAATCATTTAGAAATTATTATTGTAAGCGATAATTTTATCAAACAATCATTAATTACTCGTCATAAATTAATATATCATATTATAGGAAATAGAATAAATAATATACATTCACTTTCATTATATACTTATACATTAAGTGAATGGCAAAAAATTAAAAAAAATAAAATTTTGTAAAATTATAAAATTATTTTTTATTAAAGGATAATAATGTTATATAAAAAAAATAATCAAATTATGAAAAATCATTATTTTAATACAATCCCAATTGTAATTGAAAATACTCCTCAAGGAGAACGATCATATGATATTTTTTCTAGACTTTTAAAAGAACGTATTATTTTTCTTACAGGTCCTATTGAAGATAATATGGCTAATTTAATAGTTGCTCAAATTTTATTTTTAGATTCAGAAGATTCAAATAAAGATATTTTTATTTATATAAATAGTCCTGGAGGTGTTATTACATCAGGAATGTCTATTTATGACACTATACAATTTGTAAAACCAGATGTTAGTACTTTGTGTATAGGACAAGCATGTTCCATGGCTGCTTTTTTATTAGCTTCTGGTAAAAAAAATAAAAGATTTTGTTTACCTAATGCTAGAATAATGATACATCAACCTATAGGAAATTATCAAGGACAAGTAACTGATATTGAAATTCAAACTCAAGAAATTTTAAGAATTAAAAATTATATAAATAAACTTATGTCATTACATACAGGAAAGTCTATTGAAACTATTGAAAAAGATACAAATAGAGATAAATTTTTATCAGCTAATGAAGCAATAAAATATGGTTTAGTAGATGATATTATTTGTAATAAAAAATAATAGTTATTTTAACTATAAAAATATAGATTTAAAATTATAAAATATATTATCATAAATAATGAATGAGGTTTGTAATGACAAATAATAAGGAGATTTTTAATAAAATTTTATGTTGTTCTTTTTGTAAAAGAAATCAAAATGAAATTAATAAACTTATATCAGAAAATAATTCTATATTTATTTGTGACAAATGTATTATATTATATAGTAATATTTTACAAAAAAAAGATCAAAACAAATTTAAAAATATTTTTAATAATACAAAAATAAATTTATTAACACCACATAAAATTTTTAATTATTTAAATGATTATATTATTAGTCAAACAAAAGCTAAAAAAATACTTGCAGTATCAGTATATAATCATTATAAAAAATTAAATTTTTATGTGGAACATTGTTCTATAATAGAAAAAAGTAATATTCTTTTACTAGGTCCTTCTGGAAGTGGTAAAACATTATTAGCTGAAACATTAGCACGTTTTCTTAATGTACCTTTTGTTATTACAGATGCTACTACTTTGACAGAAGCTGGTTATGTTGGTGAAGATGTTGAAAATATTATTCAAAAGCTATTACAAAATGCTAATTATAATATAGAAAAAACAGAACATGGAATAGTATATATTGATGAGATTGATAAAATTGCACGTAAATCAGAAAATATTTCTATAACTAGAGATGTTTCTGGAGAAGGGGTCCAACAAGCTTTATTAAAATTAATTGAAGGTACAATAGCTTCTATTCCACCACTAGGTGGACGCAAACATCCTCAACAGGAATTTATTAAAATAAATACTAAAAATATTTTATTTATTTGTGCAGGATCTTTTTATGGTTTAGAAAATATAATTTTAAATAGACTTAATCATACTGGAAGTATAGGATTCCATACAAAAGTAAATAATAATCAAAATAAAATTTTAAATAAATATAATATTTTAAAAAAAGTATTACCTGAAGATTTAATAAAATTTGGATTAATACCTGAATTTATAGGACGTTTGCCAATTATAACAGCATTAAAAGAATTAAATGAAGAACAACTAGTAAAAATTTTATTAAAACCTAAAAATTCTCTTATTAAACAATATCAAATTTTATTTGAATATGAAAACATTAAATTAGAATTTGATAATAATGCTATAAAAGCAATAGTAAAAAAAGCCATGATGTTAAATATCGGAGCAAGAGGATTAAGATCCATTTTAGAAAAATCATTGTTAAATATAATGTATAATACACCTTCAATGAAAAATATTTATAAAATAAAAATTAATAATAAAGTAATTAATAACTTATCTAATCCTATTTTTGAATACAAAAAAAATTAATTATTATTTTATAATAATTAATTTTTTTATATATAAATCATATATTTTAAATATTTTATGATACTAAAGAGAGAAATTTATGAATTCTAAGAATTCAGAACATGTTATAATTTCAGTTTTACCATTACGTGATGTAGTTGTATATCCTCATATGATAATTCCCTTATTTATTGGAAGAGAAAAATCTATTCGTTGTTTAGAAGCTGCTATGAATAAAGATAAAAAAGTTATGTTAGTAGCACAAAAAGAAGCATCTAATGATAATCCTAATATTAACGATTTATTTAATGTAGGTACAATTACATCTATATTACAAATGTTAAAATTACCAGATGGTACTATAAAAATTTTAGTAGAAGGTTTAAATAGAGCAAAAATAGTAACCTTATCAAATAATGAAAATTATTTTACTGCACAAATAAAATATTTATCTTCTCCAATTTTAAAAATTAAAGAACAAAAAGTATTAGTAAGAACAGCAATTAATCAATTTGAAAATTATATTAAGCTAAATAAAAAAATTCCTCCAGAAGTTTTAAGTTCTTTAAATAATATTGAAGATGCTGCTAAATTAGCTGATACTATTGCTGCTCATATGCCTTTAAAATTACCTAATAAACAATTAATATTAGAAATGTCTAATGTTGATGAAAGACTAGAATATTTAATGGCTATAATGGAATCTGAAATTGATTTATTACAGGTAGAAAAAAAAATTCGTAATAGAGTAAAAAAACAAATGGAAAAAAGTCAAAGGGAATATTATTTAAATGAACAAATGAAAGCTATACAAAAAGAATTAGGAGAAATAGATGATCATCTTGATGAAAATGAAATTTTCAAACAAAAAATAGAATTAATAAAGATGCCAAAAGAAGTAAAAGAAAAAATATTTTCTGAGTTAAAAAAATTAAAAATGATGTCTCCTATATCAGCAGAAGCAACAGTTGTTAGAGGATATATAGAATGGATAATACAAATTCCATGGAATATAAAAAGTAGATTAAAAAAAGATTTATGTAAAGCAAAAAAAATATTAGATCAAGATCATTATGGATTAGAATCTGTTAAAGAACATATTTTAGAATATTTAGCAGTTCAAAATAGATCTAATAAAATTAGAGGTCCTATTTTATGTTTAGTAGGTCCTCCTGGTGTAGGAAAAACTTCATTAGGAAAATCTATAGCTAGAGCTACAGGTCGGAAATTTATTAAAATAGCATTAGGAGGTATTAGAGATGAAGGAGAAATAAGAGGACATCGTAGAACATATATTGGTTCAATGCCGGGAAAAATTATACAAAAAATAGTTAAAGCAGGTGTAAAAAATCCATTATTATTATTAGATGAAATAGATAAAATATCATATGACATGAGGGGAGACCCAGCATCAGCATTATTAGAAGTATTAGATCCAGAACAAAATATTGCATTTAATGATCATTATCTTGAAATAGATTATGATTTATCAGCAGTTATGTTTGTTGCAACCTCAAATTCTTCTATGCATATACCTCTTCCTTTATTAGATAGAATGGAAGTTATTAAAATTTCTGGTTATACAGAAGATGAAAAATTAAGTATAGCTAAAAAATATTTATTACCTAAACAAATTAATCGTAATGCTTTAAAAGAAAAAGAATTAATTATAAATGATAAAATAATTATTGATATAATCAGATATTATACTAGAGAATCAGGTGTTAGGGGTTTAGAAAGAGAATTGTCTACATTATGTAGAAAAACAGTAAAAACTATTTTAATAGAACAAAATATTAAATCTATAAAAATAGATAATACAAATTTAAAAAATTATTTAGGTGTTCAAAAATTTGATTATGGTAAAGCAGAAAATGAAAATTTAATTGGTCAGGTTACTGGGTTAGCATGGACAGAAGTTGGTGGAGAATTATTAACTATTGAAACTGTATGTATACCTGGCAAAGGAAAACTAACATATACAGGATCTTTAGGTGAAGTAATGCAAGAATCTATACAAACAGCTTTAACTGTAGTAAAAGCAAGAACAAAAAAATTAAATATTAATACTGAATTTTATCAAAATATAGATATTCATGTCCATGCCTTAGAAGGAGCAACTCCTAAAGACGGGCCTAGCGCAGGGATATCTATATGTACTGCTCTAGTTTCTAGTTTAACTAATAATCCTGTAAAAGCTAATGTTGCTATGACTGGAGAAATTACTTTAAGAGGACAAATATTAGCTATTGGGGGATTAAAAGAAAAATTACTAGCTGCTCATAGAGGAGGAATTAATATTGTTCTTATTCCAGAACAAAATAAAAGAAATTTAGAAGATATACCTAAAAATATTGTTACAGATTTAAAAATTTTAACAGTAAAAAATATTGAAGAAGTATTATTACTAGCTTTACAAAATAAACCGTTTTAATAATTAAAAATGATTTTATTTAATAAAAGTATACTTTTATGTTACAAAAAATAATTAATTTAACTAAAAAACTTGTCAAATGTCCTTCTATTAGTCCTTTTGATGCAGGATGTCAAAATATTTTAATTGAAATACTTAAAAAATTAAAATTCCATATTGATTTAATCAATATTAAAGATACAAATAATTTTTGGGCAATTCATAACTTTAAATATAAAAATATATATAATACTCTGGTCTTTGCAGGTCATACTGATGTTGTCCCACCTGGAAATATAAAAAAATGGCAATTTGATCCTTTTAAACCTATTATATACAAAAATATTTTATATGGTAGAGGAGTTTGTGATATGAAAGGAGCTTTAGCTGCAATGATTTTTGCGGCTAAAAAATTTATTTTAAATTATCCTTATTATCACGGTTGTTTAGCTTTTGTTATTACTTCAGATGAAGAAAGTAATGCAAAAAATGGGACTATAAAAGTTATTCAAAAATTATTAATAAATAAAGAAAAAATAGATTTTTGTATTATAGGAGAACCTACAAGTAATAAAATTATTGGAGATAATATTAAAAATGGAAGAAGAGGATCTTTAAATGTTCAATTAGAAATTATAGGCATACAAGGACATGTAGCATATCATAAGTTAGCTAAAAATCCTATTCATATGGTAATCCCTTTACTAAATGAATTAATTTTAAAAAAATGGAGTAAAAATAATAGTTTATTTCCTGAAACTAGTATGCAAATTACAAAAATTAAGTCTAATATAGAAAATGATAATATAATTCCAGGAAATATTATAATTTATATAAATTTTCGTTTTAATAATGAAACAAATCATCAAAATATTTTAAAAAAATTAAATAATATTATTAAAAAATATATTTTAAATTTTAAAATAAAATGGGAATTATCTGGAAATTTTTTTTTAAGCAATCAATACTATAAAAATAAAAAAAAAAATTTAATAAATATAGTCAAGAAAAGTATTTATTCTATTAATAATTTTAATCCAACATTAATTAATAATGGAGGTACTTCTGATGGTCGTTTTATTATAAAAACAGGAGCACAAATTATTGAATTAGGTTTAAATAATTCAACTATTCATAAAATTAATGAACATGTTCATGTTAATGATTTATATATTTTATATAAAATATATTATCAGATAATAAAAAATATTTTTTTAACTTAATAAAAAAAATAATTTAATATTGTTTAAGAAATAAATTTTGTATTAATAATGTTAATATTATATTTATTATAAATTAATATTTTTTCTGGTTTTTTTAATCCTTTAAAAATACAATTTTTAAAAAAAACATTATCTACAATAGATTTTTTAAATGTATTAATATTAAATACTTGTAAACAATTTTCTGCATTTATATCAGAAATAAAAATATTTTTAACAATAGGTATAAAGTTACCCTTATCTCCTTCATCATATAAGTAATTTATATTAAAAAAATTATTTTGAATAAATTTAATATTTATATTTTTAATATAAATATTATTTATATTTCCTCCTCGTTCTGCATTATTTTTAATTTTAAAAAAAGATTGAATTGTATCATTAATAGTACAATTTTCTATAAAAATATTTTTTATTCCACCTGAACACTCACTTCCTAATGTAATAGCACCATGTCCATTATACATTTGACATTTTTTTATTATAATATTTTTGGAAGGAACATTTATTTTTCTTCCATCATTATTTGTTCCTGATTTTATTGCTATACAATCATCTCCTGTATAAAAAATATTATTTTTAATTAAAACATTATTACAAGATTCAGGATTGCACCCGTCATTATTAGGTCCTAAACTATTAATTTTAATATTTTGAATAATAACATTTTTACTCAAAACTGGATTTATTTCCCACATAGGAGAATTAATAATATTAATATCTGAAATAAAAATATTCTTGCACAAATATAATTGAATAAAATTTGGTCTAAGAAAATGATTAATACCAAAAACCCTATTTTTAATAGGGATATTATTTTTATTCATATCTTTAAGTATTTTAACATCATTATTTTGTAAATGATTACCATTTATATCATTTTTCCAAGACCACCAATTATAAAAATTAGCTTGTCCATCTAATGTACCTTTACCTGTTATAGCAATATTTTTTTGGTTATAAGCATAAATTAATGAAACATAGTTAATACATTCTGTTCCCTCCCATCTAGTAAATACATTATAATATTTATTAGGATCAGTATAAAATTTTAATATAGTATCATTTTGCAAATGTAAATTGACATTACTTTTTAAAATAATTGTACTTGTATAAAATTCTCCATTAGGAATAATAACAATTCCACCTCCGTTACTATGACAATCACTAATTGCATTATTTATAGCATATGAAATATCATTTTTTTTATTAAAAAATTTTATATATTCTATAACAAAATATTTTTTTTTGTTAAAAAATGGAATTTTTATCTGATCTAAAATATAATTTTTTTTTTTAGAATTATACATAATTTATTTATATAAATTAATATATTTAATTAAATATATTATAATTGTAAATAAAATAATAATATTTGATATTAATCATTTTTTACTAAAAAATATTTATATTAATAAAAAATTAAACTTTTAGTTTAATAAAAATTTTTTGTATTGATAATATCTGTTGCTGTTCCTGTATATACTTCTGCTGCTATACCAATAGATTCGTAAAAAGTAGGATGTGCATGCATAGTTAATGAAATATCTTCTATATCACATCCCATTTCAATTGCTAAACTTATTTCTCCTAATAATTCTCCTGCATTATATCCAACAATACTTCCTCCTATAATTCTATTAGAATCTTTTTCTATAATTAATTTTGTTAAACCATTTTCTGCATTAGAAGATATAGCTCTTCCTAATCCTTTCCAAGAAAAAATAGAACTCTTATAATTTAAATTATTTTTTATTGCATTTTTTTCTGTTATTCCTATCCAAGCTATTTCTGGATGAGTATAAGCAATAGATGGAATTACTTTAGGAACAAAATAATGTTTTTTACCTGAAATTACTTCTGCAGCTAAACGTCCTTCATGTATTCCTTTATGAGCTAACATAGGATATCCAGTAACATCTCCTACTGCATATATATTAGATATATTAGTTCTCATTTGATTATCTACATTAATAAATCCAGAATTATTAATTAAAATCTTATTAAATTTTTTATTTATAAAATTAGAATTAGGTTTTCTACCAATTGCAACAAGAATTATATCATATTGTTTTGAATAAATTGATTTATGATTATCACTGGTCATTTGTACTTGTAATAAATCATGATTAATATTTACTGATATAATTTCAGTTCCTAGTATAAAATTAAATTTATTTTTTATATTTTTTTTATAAACATCAATAATATCATTATCTACTTCTGATAAAAAAGTATTCGAAATATCTACTATATCTATTTTAGAACCAAAAGATTGATAAATTGTTGCCATTTCTAAACCAATAATTCCACTTCCTATAATCATCATTTTTTTAGGAATTTTTTTTAATTTTAATGCATCTGTAGAATTCCAAATTCTTTTATCTTCATAGGGAAGACATGGTAAAATTATTGGTTGAGATCCAGTTGCTATTATTGCATTTTTAAATAAAATTTGTAAATTATTATTATTGTTAATGACATTTAAACAATTTTCTGTTTCTAAAAAACTCATACCATTTATAATATTAATATTACGTTTTTTTGCTAAAAAATGTAATCCATTAGTTAATTTATTAATTACATCTTGTTTCCAACTTAAAATATTATTTAAATTTATTTTAATATTATTATTAAATATACCTTTTTGAAAAAAAAAATTTTGTTCTTTTATAATCTTAGCTATATTTAATAATGTTTTAGATGGTATGCAACCTACATTTAAACAAACTCCACCTAAATTTTTAAAATTTTCTACTATTATGGTTTTTAACCCTAAATCACTACAACGAAAAGCTGCAGCATATCCTGCAGGACCTCCACCAATTACAACTACTTCAGTTTTTATTGTATTATTCATATTAGTCTCTATTATTAATAATTTTTATTATATATGATATTTTTTTAAAAAATTATATTAATAAATTTCTAATATCAGATATTAAAAAACAAATATAATTTAAAAAATTAATACCTTCTACTCCATTAATGACACGATGATCATATGATAAAGATAATGGTAACATAAGTTTTGGTAAAAATTTATTTTCTTCCCATATAGGTTTTATACTAGCTTGTGAAATTCCTAAAATTGCTACTTCTGGAGAATTAATTATAGGTGTAAAAAAACTTCCTTTAAATTGACCAAGATTAGATATTGTAAAACATCCTCCTTGCATATCATTTGGATGAAGTTTGTTATTTTTTGCTTTATAAGAAAGATTAATTATTATTTGAGATAAATCATTAATATTTTTATTTAAAACATCAAAAATTACTGGAACTAATAAACCTTGTTTTGTATTAATAGCTATACCAATATTAAAATATTTCTTTATGATTAAAGTATTATTATTTTGTGATAAAGAAGAATTAAAATTAGGATATTTTTTTAAAGCATATGCACAAATTTTAATTATAAAACTTAATAAAGTTAATTTGATATTTTTTTGTTGTTGATTAAAATATTTATTTTTTTCAACTCTAAATTTTTCTAAATCAGTAATATCAGTTTCTATATGTTGTGTAACATGAGGAATGTTTTTCCAATAATTAGATAAATTTTTACTAGAAATTTTTTGTATATTATTTAAATTAATTTCTTCACAATCACCAAATTTTTTATAAACAAAAAGTAAATTTTGAATATCATCATTTTTTAAATTATTTTTATTTTTAATATATTTTAAAATATCTTCTTTAAGAATTCTATTTTTTAATCCACTTGGTTTAATTTCTTTTAAATCAATATTAAATTTTCTTGCCATTTTTCTTATAATAGGAGAGGCATGTATATATGTTTGTATATTATTTTTTAAATTTTTTTTTTTAATAAATGTTTTTACTATATTTTGTTTCCCTTCTTTAAGGGAAGGATTAATGTACATAAATATATCATTTTTATATATATAATCATTAATTTTAACATTAATTTTATAAATAAAACCTGAACATGTAGAAGCTATTTCAAATGTATTTACATTATTATTAATAATAATTAAAGTTTGATTTTCTATAAAAAAATCATTTTTTTTTACTAAAATATCAAAAATTTTCATTTTATTAATACCAATGTCGGGAATAATTAATTTTTTAAATTTTAATTCTTTTAGATCTAATATTTCTTTATTATTTTTAATAATATTATTATTTTGATTATTTAATAATTCTAAGATAATATCTCCTTTATGAATTATATCACCTATAGATATTAAAATTTTTTTAATTATACCTTCATGATTAGAAGGTATTTCTATCGAAGTTTTATCACTTTCTACTGTAATAATTGATTGTTCTTTTTTAATAATATCTCCTTCTTTAACTAAAATATCAGTTACTTTCATTTCTTTTATTCCTGTATCAGGAAGTATTATTTTTGTATACATATTTACCTTTAGGAATTTCTCGGATTATTTTTATTAATATCAATATTATTTTTTTTAATAAAATGTAAAATTAATTTTAAATTAATAAATTTTAAATCAAATAATATATTTAGTATAGTTAATACTATATATATTTCATTAATTTCAAAAAAATCACGTAAATTTTTTCTACTATCAGAACGACCAAATCCATCTGTTCCTAATACAAAATAATTATTTGTTGGTATATATTTACGAATTTGTTCTGCAAAAATTTTCATGTAATCTGTAGCAGCTACTGTTGGATAATTTTTCATTATACTTGTAATGTATGGAATACGACGTTTTTCACAAGGATGTAATAAATTCCAATGATCACAATCTTGTCCTTCTCTAGCAACTTCAGTAAAAGAAGTAACACTAAAAATATCTGAATTAATATTATATTCTTGATATAATATACTTGCAGCTTTAAACATGTTACGTAATATTGCACCAGAACCTAATAATTGAACAGTTATTTTATTTTTATTATTATTTATAGAAGTAAGTTTATATATACCTTTACAAATACCATATTCATGTAATGAATTTATAGATGGCATATCATAATTTTCATTCATAGTAGTAATATAATAATAGATATTTTCTTGTTTTTCTCCATACATTCTTTGTATGCCATTATTAATAATAACAGCTAATTCATAAGCATAAGTAGGATCATATGATATACAATTAGGAATTGTTAAAGAATAAACATGACTATGGCCATCTTCATGCTGTAATCCTTCCCCATTTAAAGTAGTACGTCCTGAAGTTGCCCCAATTAAAAAACCTCTTGCTTGTTGGTCTCCTGCTGCCCAACAAAAATCTCCAATCCTTTGAAAACCGAACATGGAATAATAAATATAAAATGGTATCATGGGAAAATTATTAGTTGAATAAGAAGTAGCAGCTGCTAACCATGATGCAAAAGCTCCAGATTCATTTATTCCTTCTTGTATAATTTGTCCTTTTATATCTTCTTTATAATATGTAAATAATGATTTATCTTGTGGAGTATATTGTAATCCATTTGAATTATATATTCCTATTTGTCTAAATAATCCTTCCATACCAAATGTACGTGCCTCATCAGCTATGATAGGAACTATTCTATTATTAATATTTTTATTTCTTAATAAGATATTTAATATCCGTAAAAATGCAATTGTTGTAGATATTTTTTCTTGCTGTTTTAATAAAATTTTAAAATCATTTAAATTAGGTAATATTAATTTTTCTGTAAAATTAATTCTTCTATATGGAATATATCCACCTAATTTTTTACGTTGATTATGTAGATAATTATATTCTAATGAATTTTTACTAAAAGTAATATAAGGTAATTTATATAAATCTTTATCGTTTATAGGAATATTTAAATTATTACGTATATATTTTATTGTATTAATATCAATTTTTTTGATTTGATGAGCAATATTTTTACTTTCAGCTATTTCTCCTAAACCAAATCCTTTGATTGTATGAAATAATATAACTATAGGTTTATCATGAATAAGATATGCTTTTTTAAAAGCTGTGTAAATTTTTTTTGGATCATGACCACCATATTTTAATTTTTCTATATCTTTATCAGTAAAATTTTTAACTAAATCTAATGTTTCTGGAAATTTTCCAAAAAAATTTTTTCGGATATAAGATCCATTTTTAGAATTAAAATTTTGAAAATCTCCATCTGAAGTATTGTTAATTAATTCAATTAATTTACCAGTTTTATCTTTAATTAATAAATTTTCCCAACTATTTCCCCATATAACTTTTATAACTTCCCATCCTGATCCTTGAAAAATATTTTCTAATTCATTAATAATTTTGCCATTACCATATACAGGACCATCTAATCTTTGTAAGTTACAATTTATAACAAAAATTAAATTATTTAATTTTTCTCTTGAAGCAATATTTAGAACTCCTTTAGATTCTGGTTCATCCATTTCACCATCTCCTAAAAATGCAAAAATTTTTCTATTTTTAGTTTTATATAATTCTCTATTTTCTAAATATTTAAGAAATTTAGCTTGATAAATTGCAGCTATTGGTCCAAGCCCCATAGATACAGTAGGAAATTGCCAAAAATTAGGCATTAGTTTAGGATGTGGATAAGAAGATAATCCTTTACCTGATATTTCTTGACGAAAATTATCTAGATGATAAACATTTATTCTTCCTTCTAAAAAAGATCTAGCATAAATTCCTGGTGAAATATGTCCTTGAAAATAAATAATATCTCCATTATTTTTATCACTAGATGCTTTAAAAATATGATTAAAACAAACTTCATAAATATATGAAGAAGATTGATAAGATGCAATATGACCACCTAAATCTAAATTTTTTTTAGAAGTTCTTAAAATAATCATTATTGCATTCCATCTAATAAAAGACCTAATTTTTTTCTCTAATATCAGATTTCCAGGATATGTTAATTCTTCTTCTTTAGAAAAAGAGTTAACATAATTTTTATTATTATAATTTAAAATAGTTCCATCTTTATTAAGATGTGTTAATGTTGTTTTTATTAAAAATTTAGCTCTTTCAATGCCTTCTTCTTTTATGACAGAATCTATTGATTGTATCCAATCATTGGTTTCAATTGGATCCACGTCATTATAATATAATAGATACTTATCTGACATGGTCATTATTCCTTATTGTAATGAAAAATTATAAAATATTATTAAAATTATAATTTAAAATTTGTAATTATATTTATTAAAATTTAAATGTAAATAAATTATTATTATTTTATAAATTTTAATAATTTTTATTAGATTAATAAAATAAATTTTAAAAAAAAATTTTTAAAAATTTATCATTGTTGTTATATCACCTTTTTTTTGTAACCATTTACGACGATCTTCTGATCTTTTTTTAGCTAATAACATATCCATTATTGAAAACGTTTTATTAATTTCTTTTTCGTTATTATTAATAACTAATTGTACTAGTCTACGACTAGTAGGATTAAAGGTTGTTTCTCTTAATTGAGTTGGATTCATTTCACCTAATCCTTTAAATCTTTGTATATTTATTTTTTGTTTATTATTTTTATAATTATATTGTTTTAATATTTTTATTTTTTCATTTTCATTTAAAGCATAAAAAATTTGTTTATCTAAATCTATACGATATAGAGGAGGCATGGCTACATAAATATGTCCATTTTTTACTAATGGTAAAAAATGTTTTATAAATAAAGCACATAATAAAGTAGCAATGTGTAATCCATCTGAATCTGCATCTGATAAAATACAAATTTTATTGTATCTTAATTTTTTTAAATCTTCATTATTAGGATAAATACCTATAGCTAAAGAAATATCATATATTTCTTGTGAAGATAAAATTTCTTCAGAATTTACTTCCCAAGTATTTAAAATTTTTCCTTTTAATGGCATAACAGCTTGAAAATTTTTATTTCGTGCTTGTTTTGCTGATCCTCCCGCAGAATCTCCTTCTACTAAAAAAAGTTCTGTTTGTTCTGTATTATGGAAAATACAATCTGATAACTTACCAGGTAATATTGAACTTGTATTATAATTTTTTTTTTTAATAAATTTTTTAGATGCTCTAATACGTTTCTGTGCATTAACTATAAAAATATCAATAAGAAGCATTCCTATTTTAAAATTTTGATTTAACCATAAAATAAAAGCATCTCTTACTATATTTGCTACAAAAATAGTACATTGTCTAGAAGCCAGACGTTCTTTTGTTTGTCCTGTAAATTGAGGATCTTGAATTTTTACAGATAAAACATATGAACATTTATCCCAAATATCTTCTCCTAAGAGTTTTATATTTCTAGGTAACATATTATGAAAATTACAAAAATGACGTATTGCATCTAATAAACCTAAACGTAATCCATTAACATGTGTTCCCCCAGAAGTAGTAGGAATTAAATTAACATAACTTTCTGTAATAAAATTATGATTATTTTCTAATACCCAAAATAATGCCCAATTTAATTGTTTTATATCATCAATATATGTTCCTATAAAAGGAGTATTAGGGATAGTATTAATATTTTTTATTGAATTAGTTAAATATTCTAATAAACCATTTTTATAATTCCAACAGTAATTATCTTCAGTATTTTTATTTTTAAAATATACAGTTAAACCTGAACATAAAACTGCTTTAGCTTTTAATAAATTTATTAAATGAGTACTTAAAAAAGTATGATGTTCAAAAAAATATTTATTTGGCCAAAATCTAATTTTTGTTCCTGTTTTTTGTTGGTTTAAATTTTTACAAAATTTAAGATTTTGAATTTTATACCCATTTTCAAAAATAATTGTATAAATTTTTTTTTGTCGAAAAATACTTACTTCCATTCTTTTCGATAATGCATTAACAACAGAAATACCAACACCGTGTAAACCACCAGAAAAATTATAATTTTTATTAGAGAATTTTCCTCCTGCATGTAAACGACTTAAAATAAGTTCAATAGCAGGAATACCTTCTTGAGAATGTATATCAATAGGCATTCCTCTCCCATCATCAATAACTTCTAATGATTGATCTTGATATAAAGTTACAAAAATATTATTAGCATATCCAGCTAATGCTTCATCTACACTATTATCTATTACTTCTTGCGCTAAATGATTAGGTCTAGTAAGATCTGTATACATTCCTGGACGACGTCTTACTGGATCTAAACCCTCTAAAACTTCTATAGAATCTGCGTTGTATTGATTTAAATGGTTCATTTTTTATTAATTATATAATAATTTTATATTTTAAATATAAAAAAAATCCATTTTTAGTCAATTAGTTTTAATCATTTTTTTATTATTTATCTAACATGCTTAATAAATAATCATATCAAATAAATTTTTATATGTTTTTATTTTCTTTACTTAAAGTTATAAAAATAGTTAAAATACATGAAAATAATATTCCTATTAACCATATTAAGTACCACATGTTTTATCCATTGTTCATTAATAATAAAAATTAGATTTTTTTTTAATTTCTTTTTTATTAATACTAAAAAACATTTTTTTATAACACCAGATAGTATACATCAAAATAATAGGCATAAATATAATAACTATATAAAACATTATTGTTAATGTTAATGTACTTGATGTAGAATTCCAAATAGTTAAACTTTGCATAGATTTTATACTTGAAGGAATAATAAAAGGAAAAATTATAATTCCTACAGTTATAACAATACTAATAATATTTAATATTGAACAAACAAAAGTAACTATTAATTTTTTATATATAGATGATAATATCATTAATAAAGAAAAAATTATACTTAATAAAGGTATTATATACAAATATGTATTTTTTCTAAAATTATTAATCCATGCATATTTTTCATAAGTAATATTACTATTATTTATAAGAAAATTATCTATATTACTATTAGATAGTAATGAATGAATTTTATAACCTTTTGTATACATTGTAATATTAATAAATGATAATATAAAAAAAACTATTAATAATATAGAAAATAATTTTAAAATTATATTTAATCGATAATTTATATTGTTTTCTTTAACTCTTATTTGTAAATAAGATGCAGCATGATTAATAAAAATTATTATTATAGTTGAACTAATTAATATACTAGATAAATTAAATAAATCTAAAAAATATCCTTTAGAAAAAATATGATAATATTTATCCACCCAAAATGGAATACCTTTAAATATATTACCTAATATTATACCAAAAATGAAAGGAGGTATAAAACTTCCTATTGATATAAATATATCACAAATTTTTTGCCATATTTTATTTTTAATTTTAGAACGATATTCAAATCCTATAGGACGTAAAAATAAAGATATTAATAATAATATTATTGGAATATAAAGACAAGAAAATATTGTTGCATAAACGATAGGCCATGCTGCAAATAAAGCAGCAGCAGTTGTAATTAACCATACTTGATTGCCATCCCAATGAGGAGCAATAGTATTTATCATAATTCTACGTTCAATATTATTTTTTCCAACGATAAATAATAATATACCTACTCCCATATCTAATCCATTAGTAATTATAGAACCTGTCATTAATACACTAATTATAAGTGACCAAATTATACACAAAATTTTATGATTTAACATTAAAATAACCTAATTTATTTTTTTATGTAAAACATTTTTTTGTAATTTTTTTTCAAAAAAATATTTACCAGTACCTAAAATACTAGGTCCTATACTAGATATTTTATATATTAAAAATAATTCTATTATTAATAAAATAGTATAAAAAATAGAAATTACAATTATTGAAAATAATACTTCTATTAATTGTAATGAAGACCCAGCCATATATGTTGGTAATATTTCTTTAATAGCCCATGGTTGTCTACCATATTCAGCAACAAACCACCCAGATTCAGATGCAATCCATGGTAATGGAATTGAATATAAACATATTTTTAATAAATATATTTTTTTTTCAATATTATTTTTTATAATACTAAATATAAAAACTAACGTTAATATAATAAATATTAGTATACTGGATAATACCATAATTCTAAAAGAAAAAAATAAAGGACTTACTAATGGTATGGATTTTTTAGCTACCTTTTTAATTTGAGTATAATTTATATTATTAATATTTTTATAATATTGTTTAATTAAAAATCCATATCCTAAAAATTTTTTATTTTTATTAAAAATTTTTATATTATCTAATTGTAAATTCCCATTTTTAATTTTTTCAAGAGCAATTAAGGCTTTTAAACCATTTTTAATTTTTAATTCGTTTTCTTTAATTAAATCTTTTATACCTAAAACAGGTAAATTAAAAGATCTTGTAGCTATTATACCTAATAAATAAGGAATTTTTATAGAATATTTGTTTAATTGTTTTTTTTGATTAGGAAAACTTATTAAATTAAATGATGTTGGAGGTTTATGTGTATCCCATTCTGCTTCAATAGCAGCTAATTTAATTTTTTGTGTATTACCTAATTGATATCCTGATTCATCTCCTAAAATTATTACAGATAGAATAGAAATTAAACCAAAACAAGAAGCAATAACAATAGATTTTTTTGCAAATTTAATATCTCTTTTTTTTAAAAGATAGTAAGAACTAATTCCAATAATAAACATTGAGCCTGTTGTATATCCAGCTGTTATAGTATGTACAAATTTAACTTGTGCTGTAGAATTTAAAATTAAATGCCAAAAATTATTTATTTCCATACGCATGTTATGATAGTTAAAAAAGGATGAAATTGGATTTTGCATCCATCCATTAGCAATTAAAATCCAGAGAGCAGAAAGATTAGAACCTATAGCAACACACCATGTTACAAATAAATGTTGTATTTTATTTAAACGATCCCATCCTAGAAAAAATAAACCAACAAATGTGGATTCCAAAAAAAACGCCATTAAACCTTCTATAGCTAATGGTGCTCCAAAAATATCACCAACATAATGTGAATAATACGCCCAATTTGTTCCAAATTGGAATTCCATTGTTAACCCTGTAACTATTCCTAATGCAAAATTAATACCAAATAATTTACCCCAAAATTTAGTCATATCTCTATATATTTTCTTTTTAGATAAAATATATATTGTTTCCATAATAGCTATTAAAAAAGATAATCCTAATGTTAATGGTACGAATAAAAAATGATACATTGCTGTTAATGCAAATTGTAATCTTGATAAGTCAATAATATTTAACATTATTAATCCTTGTTTAATTTGAATATTATTATTTATTTTATTATTTTATCCAAATATTTATATACATTTTTTTAAAAAAATTAAAGTTTATAAAAATAAACACATAGGATCTTCTAAAAATGTTTTTACTAACATTAAAAAACCTATAGCATCTTTACCATCTATTAAACGATGGTCATATGATAAAGCTAAATACATCATAGGCATAATACATATTTTATGATTTATAACAATAGGTCTTTCTTTAATAGAATGCATTCCTAAAATAGCACTTTGTGGTGGATTTATAATTGGAGTTGACATTAAAGATCCAAAAACACCCCCATTTGTAATGGTAAAAGTTCCACTTTTTAAATCTTCAAGAGATAATTGATTATGATTATTTTTTTTAACTAATTCTTTTATTTTTCTTTCAATATTTAATAATGATAATTGATCAGTATTATATATAATAGGAGTTATTAGACCTCTTTTTGTTGCAATAGCAATATTAATGTTATAACATTTATTATAGATAATATTGTCTTCATTAATAAATGCATTAATTTCTTTAAATGATTTTAATGCTTTAGTAACAGCTTTAATATGAAAAGAAGTAAATCCTAATTTTAAATCATAATTTTTTAATATAAAATTTTTATAATTATTTTTTATATCAATAATTTTTTTCATATTAACTTCATTAAAAGTTGTTAACATAACGGTATTTTTTTTAGAATCCATTAATTTATTAGAAATATATTTTCTAATTGGACTCATTTTTTTTATTTCAAAATTATTTGTTTTATAAAATTTTTCTTTGTTTTTTTTAATTTTATTAAAATTTTTCAAATTTATATCATTTAATTTTTTATTTAAAACATCATTTAATTTAAAATTATTTTTTTTTATTTTTCTTCTTATTGAAGGACTATAATTATTTAATTTATCAAAAAATGATATTTGATTATTTATAGTATTATTAAAACTATTTTTATTTTTTACTATATTTTTATCATTTTCTATTTTATTTTTTAAATTTTTATTTATTTTTAATAAACCAATAATTTGTTGTGATTGTACTTTTTCTCCTTTATTAACTAAAATTTTTTCTAAAATACCATTAATTGTTGATGGTATTTCTAATACTATTTTATCTGTTTCTAGTTCTAGAAGAATATCATCAATATTTACTATTTCACCTGGTTTTTTATACCATTGAATAATTATTGCATTATTTATTGATTCGGGTAATTCAGGAACAATAATATTAATACTATCCATTTTTTATCCTTATAAACTCATTTTTTATTTTAAATGTTGAAAACAGAGAATATTATTTTTTGTTGTTGTTTTTTATGAATACTAAAATGTCCTGTAGAAGGAGATGAAGATGATTTTCTTCCTATATAACTAATATTTAAATTTAATTTATTTTTAAAATAATTTTGGATATATATCCATGCTCCTTGGTTTTTAGGTTCTTCCTGACACCAAAAAAAATTATTTATTTTTAAATATTTTATAATTATTTTTTTTATATTATTATATGGAAATGGATATAATTGTTCTATTCTAATTAAAATTATGTTTTTTTCTTTTACAGAATTTCTATATTCTAATAAATCATAATATATTTTACCTGAACAAAAAATAATACGTTTAATATTCTCTATATTAATTTTTTTATCTAATTCATCTATAACAGTTTTAAACTTATTTACAAAATATTTCAATGATGAACATGCTAAAGTATGTCTTAGAAGAGATTTAGGCGTAAATATAACAAGTGGTTTTTTTACATAATTAA
>NZ_CP046202.1:192711-208479 GCF_012569785.1 Enterobacteriaceae endosymbiont of Donacia crassipes | reverse complement strand
ACAAAATATTTCAATGATGAACATGCTAAAGTATGTCTTAGAAGAGATTTAGGCGTAAATATAACAAGTGGTTTTTTTACATAATTAAATGCTTGTTCACATAATAAATGATATATTTGGGATGCATTAGATGGTATACAAATTTTCATATTATTTTCGGCACTTAATTGTAAAAATCTTTCTATCCGTGCTGAAGAATGTTCTGGACCTTGTCCTTCATAACCATGTGGAAGCATAATTACTAATTTACTTTGATATTTCCATTTTTTTTCTCCAGAACTTATAAATTGATCTATAATAATTTGAGCTCCATTAATAAAATCTCCAAATTGTGCTTCCCATATTGTTAATATATTATTATTATTTAAAGAATACCCATATTCAAATCCTAAAACTGCTTCTTCAGAAAGTATAGAATTATAAATATAAAATTTTCCTTGTTTTGAACTAAGATTTTTTAAAGATATATATGAAATTCCATTATTTTGATCATAAATAACAGCATGTCTATGAGAAAAAGTACCTCTTTTAACATCTTCTCCAGATAAACGACATGATATTCCTTGAGTTAAAATATTTGCATAGGCTAAATTTTCAGCGGTTCCCCAATCTATTTTTTTTTTACCTTCACCCATACTTAATCTATCTAAATAAATTTTTTTAACTCTAGAATGAATATTAAAATTTTCAGGAAAACTACTAATTTTTAAAATTAATTTCTTTAATTCATTTATTGTTAATTTTTTAAATATTTTTTTTAAAATATTTTTTTTAAATGGAATATATGTTTTAATAAAAAAATCATTTTTATCAAATAAGTCTTGATATTTTTTATATATATTTTTTTTTTCTTGAATATTTAAAATATTTTGAGTGAATAATTTTTTAAAATATAAATTTTGTATTGTTTTATGATTTTTAATATAATGATACATTAATGGTTGTGTTATATATGGATCATCTATTTCATTATGACCATGTCTTCTATATGAAACTAAATCTATAAAAATATCTTTTTTAAATAAATTTCTATATATAATTGCTAATCTTATAATTAAGATAGCATCTTCTATATTATCTGCATTTATATGAAAAATAGGACATTGAATCATTTTAGCTATATCAGTACAATAATAACTAGATCTCATATCAGCAATTTTAGAAGTAGTAAATCCGATCTGATTATTAATTATAATATGTATAGTTCCATTAATTCCATAACCTTTTGTTTGAGATAAATTTAAAATTTCTTGTATTATTCCCTGACCACTAAAAGAAGCATCTCCATGTATATTAATAGGAAGTATATTATTATTTTTAGATGAATCAATATAAGATTTAACTATACCCATAGAAACACAATTAACACTTTCTAAATGAGATGGATTAAATATTAATTGTAATTTTATTTTTCTATTATTATTAATAATAATAGAAGAATAACCTAAATGATATTTAACATCATCTATATCATTTTTTTCTAAAAACATATTTTTAAATTCATCTTTTATTTTTTTTATATTTTTACCCATTACATTAGCTAAAACATTTAATCTTCCTCTATGAGCCATACTTAAAATTATTTTTGTAATATTATTTTTTAATTTACTTGAATAACGTATAATTTCTTTAATTATGGGAATTAGGATATCACAACCTTCTAAAGAAAATCTTTTAGTACCTGGAAAATTTTTTGCTATATTAGTTTCAAAAATTTCTGCAGCAATTAATTCTTCAAAAAAAATTTTTTTTTCTTTAACTTGTAAATTATTAATCATTGATTCTATATTTTTTTGTATCCAATATTTTTCATTATTTAATAAATGAAAATATTCTATACCTATATGATTGCAATATATTTTTTTAAAAATATTATATATATCAATAATTTTTTGATTTTTAAATAAAGAATTTAATGTAATTTTTTTTTGTAAATCTTTTATATTAATATTATAATTTTTTATTTGTAAAATGTTACTTAATTGTTTTTTATTAAACGCTAAAGGGTTTATATTTGCATCATAATGTCCAAATATTCTAAAATTATTTATTAATCGATTTATTTTTTCTATAAAAAAATTTTTTTTATAAAAATTATTGTTTTCTGATTGGTTTTTTTGAAATAAAATACTACTTTTTTTTTCAAAATTTATAAAAAAATATTTCCAAGTTTTTTCTATAGAATCAGGATTTATTAAAAATTTTTGATACAATTTTTCAACATAAAAAAAATTTTCATATAAAAAATATTTATTAAAGTTATAATTATCCATTATTATCTCTTATTGTAATAAAAAAATTAAAATTTTATTTTAATGAGTAAAACTTAATTGATAATTATATTTTTAAATGAAATAATTTTCTATTAATTTTAATATTTTATTATAAATAAAATAAAAATTAGAATTTAAAAAATTAAATACAATTAAATTATGAATAATAAATAAAATAACTACCATAAAAAAAATAATAGATACTAAAAATTTTTTAAAACTAAACAATAAATTATAAGTTATAATATTAAATTAATTATAATTTATTTATTGTTTAAATTTTTTTTATAATATGCATATTAAATAAATTAATTTCATATACTAAAATTTTTAGTTTAAGTTTTATGTTTTATTTTAAAGATAAAATAAAATATTTTTGGTTAATATATTTTATAAATCAAATTTTGATTAAAGATATTTTATTATATAAAAATTATTTAGATCAATTAAATTATATTCAAAAATAGTTATTTTTATTGATGATAAATATCATAGAAATAAAATAATTTACAAAAATTAAATTTTAGTATTTTTTTATTAAATATAAATATAATAACAAAAATTGTTATTATATTTATATTTATATTATTTAGTAAATATATTTTATATTTTTATATTTTAAAAATTACTATATTTTAAAATATAATTTTTTTAATAAAAATAATAATTATAATATTTTTTTAGTAATAATTTAAAGTATATTTTTTTTTATTTATTAAATATATATAATAAAAATATTAAGATTTTTGTAATTTTTTTAATATTTAGATATTTTATATTAGTAATAAATGTTGTGACTATAACAAAAGTATTTTTTCAAAAAAAAATTTAAATTATATTTAACAAAATTTTATATTTTATTTATTAAATAATATATATAAAATATATAAATTAAAATAATATTTTTTATATAAATAAAATATTTATATTATTAATATTTTATATAAATATATTTGAATTATTTTTTATTTGATAAATTTTAAATTTTTTTAAATTTAATTTTTTATTTATAATTATTTTCTAACTATTTTAAATTAATAAATTATAAAAAATAATAAATAAAAAATAAATATACTTAATTATAAAATTATTAATTTATCATATTAAATGATTAACTTTAATATTCTATTTATTAAAAATAAATTGATAATATTTAATTATCAAAATAAAACATAATTAATAATTTATATATATATCTATATATAAAATTTATTCTTTATTTAAAATAAAGTTAAATAAAAAATATATAACAAAACATAGGTAAATAATAATTTACCTATATTAATTATAATTAATAATAAATATTAGATTTATTTAAATATATAATATATTTAAATTAAATATAAAAAAAATATGTATGTTTTTAAAAATTTTTTTTAAAAAAAAATATAAATTAATAATTTAACTTTATAACCATTTTTTTTTTTTAAAATAAAAATAAGGAGCTAAAGCTGATGCTATCATTATAATGATAGCATAAATATAACCATATTTCCATTTTAATTCTGGTAAAAAGGTAAAATTCATGCCATAATTAGATGCAACTAATGTTGGTGGTAAAAAAATTACAGATACTAGTGAAAATATTTTGATAATTCTGTTTTGTTCTATATTAATAAATCCCATTGCTGCTTGTACTAAAAAATTAACTTTTTGAAATAATGATTCATTATGTGGTAATAATGATTTAATATCTCTTGAAATTTCTTTTGCTTGTTTAATTTGATTATTAGGTAATCTAGTTTTTCTCATTAAAAAATTTACTGCTCTTTGTGTATCCATTAAACATAATCTTACTTTCCATCCAATATCTTCTAATTCAGCCAAAGTAGAAAGTGCATTGTCAAATTCTTTATTTTGATGCCCCTTCATAATAATACAACTTAAAGATTCTAAATGACTATATATATTTTCGATTTCATCGGCTAATTGCTCAATTTTAGTATCAAATATATCTAATAATAATTCATAAGGATTACCATAAGACATACAATGATTATTCATGCGTATTCTATATAAACGAAATGCAGATAATTCTTTTTCTCTTAGAGTATATAATCTATTATTTTTTATAGTAAATGCTACAGTAGTAGTACCTACATGTTTATTTTTCTTTTTATAAAAGAAAAATGAATGAATATGTAATCCTTCTTTATTTTCAAAAAATCTTGCTGATGCTTCTATGTCTTCTAATTCTGGTCTAGTAGCTAAATTTTGTTTAAGTAAATAATATATTTGTTTTCTTTCGTTATCTTTTGGTTGAATTAAATCAATCCATATTGCATCTAACAAATTTTTTAAATTATTATCTAATTTAAGATGAATTAAATATTTATTATATATTTTATATGCATTTAACATGATAACTCCTAATTAGGATAATATTATAATTAATATATAAATAAATCTATATATTTCATTAAAATAATTTAATATAAAATTTTAAATAGAAGATTGTATATAATTAGACATTATCCATTTTATTATTGTATTATCAAATTTAATTTGTAATTTTTCATTCTTTTTAAGAATTTCTATTTTTAAAATTATTCCTTGACCAAAATTTTTATGATAAACCATTTGTCCTATAAAATATTTTTTTTTTATAAAAAGATAATTTTTTTTTGGTAAAACACTAATATTTTGAATATAACTAATATTTTTTATACAATTTTGTGGTAATTCATTAATAAATCTTGATTGTATTGAATTAATTTCTTTACCATATAAAAAACGTTTTTTTGTATAAGTTAAAGTTAATTTTTTTTTAGCTCTAGTAATACCTACATATGCTAAACGTCTTTCTTCATTTATAGATTTTTCATCAAAAGAAATTTTATTTGGGAAAATACCTTCTTCCATACCAACAATAAAAACTTCAGAAAATTCTAATCCTTTAGATGCATGAATAGTCATTAATTGTATATAATTATTTTTTTTTTCATTATTTTTATTTATATTTTCATTTAATAATAAAGTCTGAGAAAGAAAATCTGTTAATAAATTAACATCTTTTATTTTCAAATTATTTAATTTTGTTTTATATTGTAATTTTTTTTTTGTAAAATATTTAGCAGCATTAATAAATTCTTTCAAATTATTTATTTTAGTATTATCTTTTTCAAATAAACAATTTTTATTATACATATCCCATAATCCAGAAAATTTTATTGTTTGTTTAATAATTTTAGATAATGATTGATGTTTTATATTATTTTTTAAAAATGTAATTAATGTAATAAATTTTTTTAATGCATAAAATGATGTTTTATTTAAAAAATTTTTATTTTTTAATAAAAAAAAACTAGATTTCCATAATGTTAAAGAATATTTATTAGCAATATATTTTATATAATTTAATGTGGTATTACCAATACCTCTTTTAGGAATATTTATTATTCTTTCAAATGAACTATCATCATTATAATTAGATATTAATCTTAAATAAGATAAAATATTTTTGATTTCTTGACGTTCAAAAAATTGTATTCCTCCATATATTTTATATGGAATAGAAAATTTTAACAAAATTTCTTCTAAAATACGAGATTGAGAATTATTTCTATAAAGAATTGCATAATTATTTAATTTAATATTTTTTTTAAGTATTTTTTGTTTTATATATTTAGCAATATATTCAGCTTCATCAAATTCATTTAGTGCATAATATATTGTAATAAGATCTCCATTATCTGCATTAGTCCATAATTTCTTTTTTAATCTATTATTATTATAAGAAATTAATTTATTTGCAACTTCTAAAATATTAGAAGTAGAACGATAATTTTGTTCTAATAGTATCATTTTTACTTTATCAAATTCTTGTAAAAAACGATTAATATTATTAATTTTAGCTCCTCTCCATCCATAAATAGATTGATCATCATCACCTACAAGAACAATTTTTGTATTATAATGTTTATTATATAATAAAGAAATAAATTTATATTGTATATCATTAGTATCTTGAAATTCATCTATTAAAATATTTTGAAATCTCTTTTGGTATATTTTTAATATTTTAGGATTATTTAAAAATAATTTATATAAATAAAATATTAATTCGTTAAAATCAATTACTTCTGTTATTTTACAAAAACTTTGATATTCATCATAAATTTTAGATAAATTAATATTATATAAGTTATTTTTATAAAAATGATTATTTAATATATTATTTTTTATATTATTTATATATTTTAAAATATTTTCTATAGAAAATATTTTATCTTTTAAAGATAATTTTTTTAAAATTCTTTTAATTATTATTTTTTGATCATAAGAATCTATAATTTGAAAGTTTTTTGTTAGTCCTACATTTAAATAATGTTTTCTTAATAAATAATAAGCGAAACTATGGAAAGTACCTATCCAAATATTGTTTTTTTGAAAATTATTTATTAATAATGATGTAATTCTAGTTTTTAATTCTTTTGCTGCTTTATTTGTAAAAGTTACTGCTAAAATAGATTTAGGAGAACAATTTTCTTTGTAAATTAACCAAGCTATTCTACGAATTAATACTAAAGTTTTACCACTACCAGCACCTGCTAAAATCAATAAATTTTTTCTATTTTCAGATACTATTTCTTTTTGTTTACTATTTAAATTTTTTAATAAATCTATATTTTTCATTTATTTAAATGCCATTATTAAAATAATATTTTTTATAAAAAATTTATTATAATATAATTTTACCATCATAAATATATTTAGCATCTCCTATCATAAATAAATTATTTTTATTTCCTTTCCAAATAATAGTTATAATTCCTCCACGCAGATTAACATATACTTTTTCTGATAAAATATTTTTTTTTATTCCTATAGCTACAGCTGCACAAGCACCTGAACCACAAGCATTAGTTTCACCTACCCCTCTTTCAAAAACTCTTAATTTAATATTATTTATATCTATATACTGCATAAAACCTACATTGATTTTTTGTGGGAAAACAATATGGTTTTCTAAAAAAGATCCTATTAATGACACAGGAGTTTTTAATACATCATTTACTTGAATTATACAATGAGGATTTCCTAAAGAAACAATATTAAAATAAATATATTTATTTTGAAAATAAATTTTATAAGTATTTTTAATACTATTAGTTATAAATGGTATGTCTTTAGGATTAAATAAAGGAATACCCATATTTACAGAAATCATTTTATTATTTATGATTTTTAAATATATTACACGATTTTTTGTACTTACACATATTTTTTTTTTACAAATTAATTTTTTTATTTTTAAATATAATGCAAGACAACGTGCTCCATTACCACATTGTTCTACTTCATTACCATCAGAATTAAAAATTCTATAATTAAAATCAATATTTTTATTAAATGATGATTCAATTAATAATAATTGATCACAACCTATACCTAAATATCTATTAGATAATTTTTTTATAATATCTTTTGTCAAAATCAGAGTATTTTTTATATTATTTATAATAATAAAATCATTACCTAATGCATGCATCTTAGTAAATTTTATTTGCATATGTTTGTATATACTATATTGTTAAAATCAAAAATAAAATTTAAAATTATATTATTAATTTTAAATTTTTTTACTTATTATTGATACTTTAGAGTTATATTTTCCTATAATAACTATATCAGCACATCTTTGAGTAAATAATCCAACAGTTACAACTCCAGGAATAGTATTTATATATTTTTCTGTTTTAATAGGATTATGTAAATTTAATTTATATACATCTAATATTAAATTACCATGTTCTGTAATTGTTTTTTTTCTTAATTTTGCTATAGCTCCTATATATGATAATTGTCTAGTAATAGAAGTTTCTGCAGAAGGTATAATTTCTATAGGAACTGGATGTAATTTACCTAAATTTTTTACATATTTAGATTGATCAATAATACAAATAAATGTATCTGAATAATTAGATATAATTTTTTCATTAGTTAATGCAGCTCCTCCTCCTTTTATCATTTGCATTTTATCATTAACTTCATCAGCACTATCAAAATATATTCCAATCTTATTTATTTTATTAATTTCATAAACATTAAAATTATATTTTTTTAATTTTCTAGTTGAATATTTAGAAGCAGATACTACACCTTTTATATTTTTTTTTTCATTATATAAAATTTCAATAAATTGAGATATTGTGGTACCTGAACCAATACCTATTATTGTATTATTTTTAATATATTTTATTGCTACTTTAGATGCAATACTTTTTAATCTATTTATCATATATATTCATGCTTTATATAAAATAAAATTTATATTATATTAAGTATAATAATTTGTAAAAAATTTATATCTAAATAATTTAATGTTTGTAAAATTACAATATGAATTTTTCATTTTTATAACAAAATACAAATTAAAAAGTTTTTATATAATTATATTAAAAAATTTTATTATGAGATTTTTTTATGAAAAAAATTAAAATAGTTTTTTATATATTTTTTTTTATGGGCAACATAATATTTACATTACAAAATGTACATGCAAAATTATTACCATTTAATTTAATAAACAAATGGAATAATCATCAATTACCAAGTTTATCTCTTATATTATCAAAAGTTACTCCTTCTGTTGTTAATATTGATGTACAGGGTAGTACTTTTGTATCACAATTTAGATTACCTCCAAAAATACAAGAATATTTAAATGAAAAATTTTCACTTTGTAAAGAGGGTTCATTATATGAAAATACTCCTATTTGTGGAAATAATGATAATATTCTTCAACAAAAGTTTCATTCTATTGGATCTGGAGTAATAATAGATTCTAAAAAAGGTTTAATTATTACTAATAATCATGTTATAGATCATGCAGATTATATTTCAGTAGAATTAAATAATGGAAAAATTTATGAAGCTAAAATTTTAGGACAAGATCCAAAAACAGATTTAGCTTTAATACAAATAAAAGATAAAACTGGTAATTTAAAAAGCGTTAAAATAGCTAATTCTGATACATTAAAGGTAGGAGATTATACTATAGCTATAGGCAATCCATATGGATTAGGAGAAAGTGTTACATCAGGAATTATATCAGGATTAGGACGTGCTGGACTTAATATTGAAAATTTTGAAAATTTTATTCAAACAGATGCTGCAATTAACAAAGGTAGTTCAGGAGGAGCTTTAGTTAATTTAAATGGAGATTTAATTGGAATAAATACAGCTATTTTAACTCCTAATGAAGGTAATATAGGTATTGGTTTTGCTATACCAAGTAATACTGTTATGAATTTAGTTAATCAATTTATTAAATTTGGAAAAATAGAAAGAGGTTTTTTAGGTATTTATGGTGTTGAACTTGATCCACAAATAGCAAAAGTTATGAAAGTACCTAATATATTTAAAGGAACTTTTGTTCGTGAAGTAATTTCATCTAAAAATAATATATTAAAACCTGGTGATATTATAATTACATTAAATAATAAAAGAATTAATAGTTATGCTTTATTGAAAGCAAAAATTAGCATATTAATGAAAAATTCTATTATTAAATTAGGAATAATAAGAAATGGAATTTTTAAAATAATAGAAATAAAATTAGATAATTTTTATTATAATAAATTTTCTAATGAAAATAAAATATATGGTATTGAAGGTGCATATTTAGAAAATATTTCTTTAGAAAAAAAATATTTTATTTTTAAAAAAACAAAAAGAATTGCAGTAAAAGTTATAAAAGTTATACCTAATTCACCTGCTGCAATAATAGGATTGAAAAAGGATGACATAATAATAAGAATTAATCAAAAAAATGTACATAATGTAAAAGATCTTAAAAAAATTTTGGGCACACAACCATCATTAATACTCTTAAATATTTTAAGAGGAAATAAAGAATTATATTTATTAAATTAAATAAATAATAAATTTAATTGAAATATATATTAAAATATAACATAATATCATAACATGGCCCTTTAGCTCAGTGGTTAGAGCAAACGACTCATAATCGTTAGGTCGTTGGTTCAAATCCAACAAGGGCCAAATTTATTAATCTAATAAAATTAAATTTTAATTTATTATCCATATCTAATATTTATATATTATTAATAATTATTTATATAAAATTTATTTTAATTAAAATGAATATTTAGATTATTTTATATTTAATATTTTTTTATTAAAAATTAGGAATTAAATATGTCAGAAAATATTTTGATACAAAATAAATTAAAAGAAATAAAAAAAAAAAATAGTTTTATTAGGGGGTTTCTTTAATTATTCAAAATATCAAAAAAAATTATTAGTAATAAAAAAAAAATTACAAAATCCAAATATTTGGAAAAATATAAATAACTTACTTTCTTTAAATAAAAAAAAATCTAATATAGAAAATATACTATTAACTTTAGATGATATTAATCAAGAAATTATTGATATTAATGAATTAACTAATTTAGCAATTAATTCTAATGATAAAAAAATGTTAAAGGAATCTATAAAAATTTTATTTCAAATACAAAAAAAAATAGATAATTTAGAATTACAAAAAATTTTTATTAAAAAAAATGATAAAAAAAATTGTTTTATAGATATCCAATCTGGATCTGGAGGTATAGAATCTCAGGATTGGGCTAAAATAATAATGAAAATGTATTTAAAATGGGCAGAAAAAAAAAAATATCAAGCAACTATAATAAATGAATCTCCAGGAGAAATCATCGGAATTAAATCATCCACAATCCATATTATTGGTAAATATGCTTTTGGATGGTTACGTACAGAAAGTGGTATTCATCGTTTAGTAAGAAAAAGTCCTTTTAATTCTTCAGGTAGAAGACATACATCTTTTGCTTCAACTTTTATATATCCTGAAATTAAGGATAACTTAAATATATCTATTAATATGGAAGATTTACGTGTCGATGTATATAAAGCATCTGGATCAGGAGGACAACATGTAAATCGTACAGAATCTGCTGTACGTATTACACATATTCCTACAGGATTAGTTACACAATGTCAAAATAATAGATCACAACATAAAAATAAAAACCAAGCTATGAAACAAATAAAATATAAAATATATGAATTACAAAATAAAATTAGAAAAAAAACAAAAGAAGAAATAGAAAAAAATAAATTTAATATTAGTTGGGGATATCAAATACGCTCTTATATATTAGATGATTCAAGAATAAAAGATATAAGGACTGGTATAGAAAGTAATAATATACAATCTGTATTAAATGGTAATTTAGATCAATTTATTCAAGCAAGTTTAAAATTAGGTTTATAAATATATAAGGTTTAATATTATGTTTGAAGTTAAAAATAAATTAAATAATATTAAAAATATTCATAATAATGAAATAAAATTTCGATATAAAAAATTAAAAATATTAAAAAAAAATAATAATATAGTTTTTCCTAATCATTTTAAAATTAATATTATGTGTAATTATTTAAATAAACTTTCAAATGAAAAAGATAATTTTTTAAATAAAAAAATATTACATGTTGCAGGACGTATAGTAAATATGCGTATTATGGGTAAAGCTTCTTTCATTAATATTCAAGATTATACAGGTAAAATACAAATTTATATATCTCAAAATAAAATATCTTATCAAGAATATAAAAAATTTTTAAAAGAATATGATATCGGAGATATTATAGGTATAATTGGTTATGTTTTTAAAACTAAAACTCAAATTTTATCAATTTTTTGTCAAAAAATTTTTTTATTAACAAAAGCAATAAAACCTTTACCTGATAAATATCATGGATTACAAAATAAAGAAATAAAATATAGAAAAAGATATTTAGATCTCATTGTTAATAAAAAAACACGTTATATTTTTAAAAAGAGACATCAAATTATAAAAAATATTCGAGATTTTATGAATAAAAATAATTTTATTGAAGTAGAAACCCCGATGATGCATAATATTCCAGGAGGAGCATTAGCTAAACCTTTTATAACATATCATAATAAATATAATATGAATATATATTTACGTATTGCTCCTGAATTATATTTAAAACGGTTAATTATTGGAGGATTTAATAAAATTTTTGAAATTAATAAAAATTTTCGTAATGAAGGAATATCAACTCAACATAATCCTGAATTTACTATGATGGAGTTATATATTGCATATTCAGATTATAAAGATTTAATGATTTTTTTTGAAAAATTATTTAAAAAAATATATAAAAAAATATTTAAAAATAATATTTTAAAATATGATAATTATATTTTTGATTTAAATAATAAATTTAATAAATTAACTATGAAAGAAGCTATTATAAAATTTTATCCTAAATTTTCTTTAGAAAATTTAGAAAATTTGAATAAATTAACAAAAATTACTAATTTACTAAATGTTAAAATAAATCTAGACTGGAGTAAAGGTAAAATTATTTCTAAAATTTTTGAAGAAAAAATTATCCATAAAATTATAGAACCAACATTTATTACAGAATACCCTATTGAAATTTCTCCATTATCAAGAAGTAATGATTTAAATCCTTTATTTACTGATAGATTTGAATTTTTTATTTGTGGAATGGAAATTGCAAATGGTTTTTCTGAACTTAATGATTCTGAAGAACAAAAAAAAAGATTTCAAAAACAAGAAAATCATAAAAATATTAGTAATAATCAATTTTATGATAAAGATTATATAGAAGCATTAGAATATGGGTTACCTCCTACAGCTGGATTAGGTGTAGGAATAGATAGACTAATTATGTTATTTACAAATACAAAAACAATAAAAGATGTTATTTTATTTCCAATGTTAAGACCTATTTAACAGGTATAAATTTTTTTCTATTTTTTCAATTAAAAATATAAAATTCTTCATTGTTAAAGAAGCTTTACCTATTAAAAAACCATTTATATATTTTTTTTTAAAAAAATTATTTATATTAAAATAATTTACTGATCCACCATATTGAAAATATATATTTTCTACTATCTCTTTATTTAAAGATGATATATATTTTCTAATAAATAAAATAACTTTTTTTACTTCATTTATATCTGCTATTTTGCCAGATCCAATAGCCCAAAGTGGTTCATAAGCTATAATAGTATTACTAAATATATTAATATTACTTATTTTAAGTATACTATTAATTTGATTAATACAAATTTTTTCTATTAATTTATTTTTTCTTTGTTCTTCAGTTTCTCCTATACATAAAATTGGAATTAAATTATATTTTTTAATTAATACAAATTTTTTTGATATAAAATTAATATCTTCATTATGATATATTCTCCTTTCTGAATGACCAATTATAACATATTTTACACCTATATCTTTTAACATATTTACTGATATTTCTCCTGTAAAAGATCCCTTTAAATGAATATCTACATTTTGTGCTGTTAAAGATATAGAAGTATTTTTTATTAAATTATTAATATAATGTAAATATACATAAGGAGGTGATATAGATAATTGACAATATTTTAAAGAATGATTTATTTTTTTTATTATTTTTATATTTTTATTTATAAAATTATAACTACCATTTAATTTCCAATTAGCAGTAACTAAAAATTTTTTCATATGATTTCCTTCTAAAATTTAAAAATACATTAATTTACCAATATTGTTCATAGGTAATATTACCTTTTTTATTTATTAAATTTTTAGAAAAATTTTTATAGTGTTCTAAAAATTTTTTAGTTTGTTTAATCATATTTGGATTACCACAAAGCATTACATGACTATTATTAGTATTTATCTCAATACCAATATTATTTTCTAATATACCATTTTTAATTAAATTAGGAATATAACCATATAAAATAGAATTATTAATTTTCACATTTCTAGTTAAAATAATTTTAATAATTAATTGATTATAATATTTTTGTTTTATTTTTTTTACCAAATTTAAATAACTAAAATTTTCTATATATCTAATAGAATGTATTAAAATTATTTTTTTAAATTTTTGAAAACATACATTATCTTGTAATATTGAAAGATAAGGACCAATACCAGTTCCTGTTGATAACATCCATAAATTTTTACAAGATTCAATATTATTTATTGTAAAACTTCCTAATGCATTTTTAGCAATCATAATTTCATCATTAATTTTTAATTTATATAAATATGGAGTTAAATTACCATTATTAATATTAGAAATATAAAACTCATAATTTTTATTTTTAGGTGAATTAATATATGAATATGCTCTTTGTATTTTTTTATCATTAATTTTTAATGCTAATTTAGTAAATTGACCAGCATAAAAATTATTAACTTTTGCTTTTAAAATAATACTAAATAAATTATTAGCCCAATATTTAATATCTTTTACTTTTCCAATACTCCATTCTGTCATTTTTTTATCCTTTTAAAGTCATAAAATGATACATTAATTTTATAAAAATTATTATAAAAAATAATAATTAATAAAATATGAAAAATAATTTTTATTAAAATTGTTAAATATAAAATATTTATTTAATAAAAATAATATACTTTGTATTTTAATATTTAAAATAAATAAATTTTATCATAAATAAATTTTACTAATAAAATTATATAATATAATATACTATATAAATAGTAAGGGGTGTAGTTTAATTGGTAGAATATTGGTCTCCAAAACCAATGGTTGGGGGTTCAAATCCCTCCACCCCTGAAAATAATATTTTTTATAAAAAAAATATTATTTAATTTTTAAAAAAACATTATAAATAAATAGTAAAATATTTTATATAAATATATATTCATATATATGAATATTTAATTCAAAAATTTATATGATTTTGATAAAAATTTTAATAACATATCAAATATAAAACAAAACCATATCGTTTAATCTTGAAATATACATGAATTAAATCATAATTAAATTGAATTATGCATATCATTTTACTAAAAAAAGAGGTGTAAAATATGAACGGAGCACAATGTATAATTCAAATATTAAAAAAACAAAATATTAAAACAGTATTTGGATATCCAGGTGGGGCAATAATGCCTCTTTATGATGCATTATATGATGGAGATATAGAACACATATTATGTAGGCATGAACAAGGAGCAGCAATAGCAGCTATCGGGTACGCAAGAGCTACTGGAAAAATAGGAGTATGTATTGCTACGTCTGGTCCTGGAGCTACTAATTTAATAACTGGTCTTGCAGATGCAATGGTAGATTCTATACCTATTATTGCAATTACTGGACAAGTATCACTTCCTTTAATTGGTACTGATGCTTTTCAAGAAATAGATATTATAGGCATGTCATTATCATGTACTAAACATAGTTTTTTAATAACTTCTTCAGTAGAATTATCTACTATTATAGATAAAGCTTTTTATATAGCATTATCTAATAGACCAGGTCCCGTATTAATAGATATACCTAAAGATATACAATTATCTAATATAGATAAAAAAGTTATGTTATCAAATAAAAAACATTTTTTCATTTCATGTCAAAAATCTTCAATTGAAAAAATTAAAAAAGCAAATGTTTTATTAAGAACATC
>NZ_CP046202.1:190624-192617 GCF_012569785.1 Enterobacteriaceae endosymbiont of Donacia crassipes | reverse complement strand
GAATGCATGGAAGTAAAGCAGCAAATTATACTGTACAAAAATGTAATTTATTAATAGCTATTGGAACTAGATTCGATGATAGAGTTACAGGTAATATAAAAAAATTTGCTCCATACGCAAATATTATTCATATAGATATAGATCCATCTGAAATTAATAAAATTTGCAAAGTAAATGTAGCATTATTAGGAAATTTTAATTATTTAATTCCACTTTTAAAAAAACCCAAAAATATTTTTAAATGGCAAATATATGTTAAAAAAATTAAGAAAAAATATTCTTATATATATAATTATTATAAAAATAAAAATAAAATATTTGCTCCTATTTTACTTAAAAAATTATCAGATATAAAAAAAAAAAATACTATTATTACTACTGATGTAGGACAACATCAAATGTGGGTAGCACAACATATAAATTTTTCTAATCCTAAAAATTTTATTACTTCTAGTGGATTAGGAACAATGGGTTTTGGTTTGCCAGCTGCGATTGGGGCACAAATAGCTAAACCTAATAATGATGTTATATGTATTTCTGGTGATGGATCATTTATGATGAATATTCAAGAATTAAGTACAATTAAAAGAAAAAATTTACCTATAAAAATTATATTATTAGACAATCAAAGATTAGGCATGGTAAGACAATGGCAACAAATTTTTTTTAATAAAAGATATAGTGAAACATATTTACATGATAATCCAGATTTTATTCAATTAGCAAAATCTTTTGGAATATCTGGACATAGTATAAAAAATACTAATGAAATTAACGAAAGTTTACAAAAAATTTTTTCCATTAATAAAGCTTATATATTACATGTTTCTATTAATGAAAATGATAATGTTTGGCCATTAGTACCTCCTGGATGTAGTAATAATTATATGATAGAGAAAAGCTAAATGTATAAGTATAAATTATATATTAAAACAAATATTAGTCCTGAAATAAGTGAAAGAATAATGAGAATCATTCGTCATAGAGGTTTTTTAATAAAAAAAATGAATATTAATGTAATAAATAAATTTAAAAACATTAATTTTCAATTAATAGTGAAAAGTTCTAAACCTATAGATTTTTTAGTAAAACAAATTACAAAACTTATAGATGTATTAGATATAGTTATCATATCATAAAATATTGTAATAACATTATTACATAAGATAAGGAATTATAATAATGTCTACAAAAAAAGCAAATTTTATTTGGTTAAATGGCAATATTATAAAATGGGAAGATGCTAAAATTAGTGTTATGAGCCATGCATTACATTACGGAACATCTGTTTTTGAAGGTCTTAGATGTTATAAATCACATAGAGGTTCTGTTATTTTTCGTCATAAAGACCACATAAATCGTTTATATAATTCTGCTAAAATATATCGTTTCCCAATAAAATTTTCTATAAAAGAAATAATGGATGCTGTTTATCTTACAATTAATATTAATAAACTTCAAGAAGCTTATATTAGAATTTTAGTATTTATAGGAGATATTGGTTTAGGAATTAATCCTCCTCAAAATTATTATACAGATATAATGATTAGTGCTTTTCCATGGGTAAATTACCTTGGTAATAATGCAAAAATTAATGGTATTAATACAATGATATCTTCTTGGAATAAATATAAACCTAATACTATACCTAGCTTATCTAAAGCAGGAGGTAATTATTTATCTTCTTTATTAATTAGTAGCGAAGCACGTAGAAATGGATATGATGAAGGAATATCATTAGATAGTTTAGGATTTGTTTCTGAAGGTTCTGGAGAAAATATTTTTAAAATAAAAGATAATATTTTATTTACTCCTCCATTAACTTCATCTATTCTTCCTGGAATTACTAGAGATTCTGTTATCAAAATAGCTAAAAATCTAAATATTATAACTAAAGAATCTTTTATATTAAGAGAATCTTTATATTTAGCTGATGAAATATTTTTAACAGGAACAGCTGCAGAAATTACACCTGTTTGTAGTATAGATAATA
>NZ_CP046202.1:184734-190529 GCF_012569785.1 Enterobacteriaceae endosymbiont of Donacia crassipes | reverse complement strand
AATATATTAATAAATAATGGTAAAATAGGGAAAATTACAAAAAATATACAAAAAGAATTTATTTCCCTGTTAAAAGGGAAAATAAAAGATAGATGGAATTGGCTAGATTATATTAATATTTAATAAATTTTTAATTTTAATAATAAAAGAAAATAAATATGCCTAATTATCGTTCATTTACTACGACTAAAGGTCGTAATATGGCTGGAGCTAGAGCTCTTTGGCGTGCAACAGGAATGAGTGACAAAGATTTTAATAAACCTATTATTGCAATAGTAAATTCTTTTTCAGAATTTGTTCCAGGACATATACATCTACAAAATGTAGGTAAAATAATTTCTGATGAAATAAAAAAACATGGAGGGGTTCCTAAAGAATTCAATACAATAGCTATTGATGATGGTATAGCGATGGGACATGATGGAATGTTATATTCTTTGCCTTCAAGAGAACTTATTGCAGACTCTATAGAATATGTGATAAATGCACATTGTGTTGATTCAATGATATGTGTATCTAATTGTGATAAAATTACTCCTGGAATGTTAATGGCTAGTTTACGTTTAAATATACCTACTGTTTTTGTATCTGGAGGTCCAATGGAAACTGGTAAAATTAATATTAAAGAAAATAAAAAATTTACAAAAATTAATTTAGTTGATGCTATGATCCAATCAGCTAATCCAAAACAATCTAATAATTATATAAAAAAAATTGAACTTAATGCATGTCCAACATGTGGATCTTGTTCTGGAATGTTTACAGCTAATTCTATGAATTGTATCACAGAAGTTTTAGGTTTGGCATTGCCAGGTAATGGGTCATTATTATCTACACATGTTAATCGTAAACAATTATATATAGATTCTGCTCAAAAAATAGTAGAAATTACTAAAAAATATTATGAAAATAATAATACTAATTTTTTACCTAGAAATATCGCTAATCAAAAATCATTTGAAAATGCAATGACATTAGATATTGCTATGGGAGGATCTACAAATACAATATTACATATGTTAGCTTTATCACAAGAAACTAATATAAAATTTAATTTAAATACAATTAATTATTTATCTAAAAAAACTCCATGGTTATGTATGATTTCTCCTAGTACTAATAAATTTTATATGGAAGATTTTCATAGAGCAGGGGGGGTAATAGGAATTTTAAATGAATTAAATAAAATAAATTTAATACATAAAAATACTATGAATATTTTGGAATTAACTATAGAAGAAACCATATATAAATATAATATTTTAAATAAAAAAAATATAAATATAAAAAAATTTTATCAATCTGCCCCAGGTAATATAAAAACAATATACCCTTTTTCGCAAAATAATATTTATTCTACTTTAGATAAAGATAGAAAAAAAGGTTGTATTCGTTCATATCAATTTGCTTATAGCAAAGATGGAGGATTAGCAGTTTTGTATGGTAATCTTGCTAAAAATGGATGTGTTGTTAAAACAGCAAGTGTAAACCAAAAATTAATGATTTTTAAAGGAAAAGCAAAAGTATTTGATAGTCAAGAAGAAGCAGTATATGCAATTTTAAATCAACAAATTTTTCCTGGTAATATTATAGTAATAAGATATGAAGGTCCTAAAGGGGGACCAGGGATGCAAGAAATGTTGTATCCTACATCATATTTAAAATCTATGAATTTAGATAAAAAATGTGCTTTAATTACAGATGGAAGATTTTCTGGTGGTACTTCTGGTTTATCTATAGGACATATTTCACCCGAAGCAGCTAATAAAGGACTAATAGCTTTAGTAAAAAATGATGATATCATTCACATTAATATACCAAAAAGATATATTCATTTAGATGTTTCTAATTTTATTTTAAATAAAAGAATTAAACAAGAAGAAAAAAAAGGTTTATTATCATATAAACCTTTACGTAAAAAACAAAGAAAAATTTCTTTTGCACTTAAAGTTTATGCCAGTTTTGTAACTAGTGCTGATAAAGGAGCAGTAAGAGATAAAAATAAATTAATAATATAAAATAAATATTTTAAAATAAAAAAATTTATTAAATTTAATTTAAATTTTATTAGAAATAAAAAAATATTTATTAAATAATAATTATGTTTATAAAAAAGGATCATCACATGAATAATTATTTTAATAATTTAAATTTTCGTCAAAAATTAAAAAATTTACAAAAATGTAGATTAATGAAATTTAACGAATTTAATGAAAATATTAGTTTTTTAAAAGATAAAAATATTGTCATTATAGGTTGTGGATCTCAAGGTTTAAATCAAGGATTAAATATGAGAGATTCAGGATTAAATATTTCATATGCTTTAAAAAAAGAATCTATAAAAAATAAAAATTTATCTTGGCAAAGAGCGTCCAAAAATAATTTTATTATTGGTTCTTATGAAGAATTAATACCTAACGCTGATCTCATTATTAATTTAACCCCTGATAATAATCACCATAGTGTTTTAAAAAAAATCAAATTATTAATAAAAAAAGGAGCAACATTAGGTTATTCTCATGGTTTTAATGTTATAGAAGAAGGAGAAAATATATCTAAAGATATTACAGTTATTATGGTAGCCCCTAAATGTCCTGGTACAGAAGTAAGAGAAGAATTTAAAAAAGGTTTTGGAGTTCCATCTTTAATTTCTGTTCATCAAGAATCTAATAATAACAATTATGGTTTTCAAATAGCTAAAGCTTGGGCTACTGCAATTGGTAGTCATAAAGCTGGTGTATTAGAATCATCTTTTGTTGCTGAAGTTAAATCAGATTTAATGGGTGAACAAACTGTATTATGTGGAATGTTACAAACAATATCAATTTTATTATTTGATAAATTATTAGAATTTAAACAAAATCCATTATATTCTGCACAATTAATTCAATTTGGATGGGAATATATTACAAAAGCTTTAAAACAAGGAGGTATTAGTTTAATGATGGATAGATTAAATAATTCTAATAAAATACATGTTTATAAATTATCATTAATTTTAAAAAAAAAATTAAAACCTTTATTTAAGTTACATATTGACAATATATTTTCAGGTAAATTTTCTAAAAATCTTATTCAAGATTGGAAAAATAATAATAGTAATTTAATTAAATGGAGAAAAATATATAAAAATAATCAATTTGAAAAAACAAAAAATTTACAAAATTTTGATATAAAAGAACAAGATTATTTTGATCAAGGAATTTTTATGATTGCTGCTATCAAAAGTAGTGTTGAATTATCATTTGAATTAATGATAGAATCTGGTATATCACCTGCTTCAGCATATTATGAATCATTACATGAATTGCCTTTAATTGCAAATACTATTGCTAGAAAAAAATTATATGAAATGAATAAGATTATATCAAATACAGCTGAATATGGTAATTATTTATTTACAAATAATGCTATTCCTTTATTAAAAAAATTTATAAATAATCTTACAACAAAAGATTTAGGAATTTTTAAAATTAAAAATACATCTATAAATAATAATTATTTATATAAAATAAATTATGAAATTAGAAATCATCCTATTGAAAAAATAGGGTATATTTTAAGAAGTTATATGACTAATATGAAATCTTTAACTAATACTTAATAAGTAAAAATAAATTACTCTCTTTAAAAAAGGAGAGTAATTTAAATTTAAATTTAAATTTAGTAAAATATAAATTATGTTATTTTTTTTGAATATATAGATTATATAATCTTTATTTTTAAATTTTGTAGGAATATATTTATAAAGTATTTATAAATAAATAATTTTTATATTTAAAAATATATTTTTATATAAAAATTATAAATTATGGAGAATAATTTGAATAATAAAGCAATATTATTAATGGAAGATGGAACACAAATTTTTGGAAATTCTATAGGGATAGATGGAATAGTTATAGGAGAAACAATATTTAATACTGCTATTACTGGTTATCAAGAAATCATTACTGATCCTTCTTACTATAAACAAATTATAATTTTAACATATCCACATATTGGTAATGTTGGTACTAATATTGATGATAATGAATCATCAAAAATTTATGCAAAAGGACTTATTATTCATAATTTGTCTAAAATACCAAGTAATTATCGTAGTACAGAAAAATTAGATGTTTTCCTTAAAAAAAAAAATGTTGTTGCTATTGAAGGAATAGATACAAGGTATCTAACAAGATTAATATGCAAAAAAAAAATTAATAAAATAGCTTTAATTTCTAATAAAAAAAATTTTAATTATAAAAGTATTTTATATAAAATACGTAAATTTAAAGGTTTGCAAGGTTTAGATTTGGTAAAAGATATTACTACAAAAATAAATTATCCTTGGATATTAGGTAATAAAAATAAACAAATAATTAAAAATTATGTATTTTCTATGCATGTTATAGTATTAGATTTTGGTGTAAAAAATAGTATTTTAAAAATGTTAATTGATAGAAAATGTAAAGTTACTGTTGTTTCTGCTTTTATAAGTTATAAGGATTTAATCCTATTAAATCCTGATGGTATTTTTTTATCTAATGGGCCTGGTGATCCTACTCCATGTCATTATATAATAGATATTGTAAAAAAAATATTAATAACAGATATTCCTGTTTTTGGAGTTTGTTTTGGACATCAAATTTTAGCCATTGCTAATGGAGCAAAAATAATAAAAATGGATATAGGTCATCATGGAAGTAATCATCCCGTACAAGATTTAGAAAATAATAAAGTATTAATTACTACTCAAAATCATAATTTTACCATTGACAAAAATAATTTTCCTAAAAACTTAAGGATTACACATAAATCTTTATTTGATAATACTATAGAAGGCATTCATTGTATTAATAAACCGGCTTTTGGTTTTCAAGGTCATCCAGAAGCTAGTCCAGGACCACATGATTCATCTATATTATTTGATTATTTTGTAAAATTAATTCATATCTATTGTAGAAAAAAATATAAGAGATTTTAGAATGCCAAAACGTACTGATATACAAAATATTATGATTTTAGGTGCTGGACCAATTATTATTGGTCAAGCTTGTGAATTTGATTACTCAGGAACACAAGCATGTAAAGCTCTAAAAGAAGAAGGATATAATTTAATTTTAGTTAATTCTAATCCTGCTACTATAATGACGGATCCAGATATTGCTAATATAACATATATAGAACCTATTAATTGGCATGTTATCACTAAAATTATCAAAAAAGAAAAACCTGATGCTATTTTAGCTACAATGGGTGGACAAACTGCTTTAAACTGTATTTTAGATTTACATAAAAATAACATATTAAAAAAATTTGATATAGAAGTTATTGGAACATCTATAAATACTATTTATAAAGCAGAAAATCGTTCTTATTTTATAAAAATTCTAAAAAAATTAGGTTTTAATACTCCATATTCTTTTTCTATCCATAATATGGATGAAGCAATAAACTGTATACAAAAAATTAAATTTCCATGTATTATTAGACCTTCATTTACTATGGGTGGTAGTGGAGGTGGAATAGCATATGATATTATAGAATTTAAAAATATTTGTCATAATGGTTTAAATTTGTCATTTAATAATGAATTAATCATTGATGAATCTTTAATTGGATGGAAAGAATATGAAATGGAAATTATAAGAGATAAAAATGGTAATTCAATTATTATATGTTCTATCGAAAATATAGATCCAATGGGTATACATACAGGAGATTCAATTACAGTTGCTCCAGCACAAACTTTATCTGATAAAGAATATCAAATAATGAGAAATGCTTCTATATCTATTATTGAAGCTGTT
>NZ_CP046202.1:109408-184642 GCF_012569785.1 Enterobacteriaceae endosymbiont of Donacia crassipes | reverse complement strand
GTTTGGTCTTGAATCTGGAGGGGCAAATGTACAATTTGCAATTAATCCTATAACTGGAAAATTAATGGTAATTGAAATGAATCCTCGTGTTTCTCGTTCTTCTGCTTTAGCATCAAAAGCAACTGGTTTTCCAATAGCTAAAATATCAGCTAAACTTTCTATCGGTTATACATTAGATGAATTAACAAATGATATAACCAATAATTGTACTTCAGCTGCATTTGAACCATCTATTGATTATATAGTAACAAAAATACCTAAATTTAATTTTGAAAAATTTTATAATGTTAATGATAGATTAACAACACAAATGAAGTCAGTAGGTGAAGTTATGTCTATAGGTAGATCTTTTCAAGAATCTATTCAAAAAGCATTATGTAGTTTAGAAAATGGTATTTATGGATTTGAACCAATTATAGTTAATAAAATTAATAATAAAGATTATTATAATTTAATTATAAAAGAATTAAAAAAACCAGGACCAGATAGAATTCGATTTATTGCAAATGCTATAAGAATAAATATTTCTACTAAAGAAATATATAATTATTCTAAAATAGATATGTGGTTTTTATCACAAATAGAAGATATAATTTTAACTGAAAAAAAAATTAAAATGTTAGGTATTCAACATTTAAATAATAAAAAATATTTTTTTAATTTAAAAAAAAAAGGATTTTCTGATATCCGATTAGCTAACATTTTAAATGTATCAGAAAAAACAATAAGACAATTAAGATATAAATGTAATATACATCCAGTATATAAAAAAGTAGATACATGTTCTGCAGAATTTGAAACTAATACTGCTTATATATATTCAACATACGGGATAGAATGTGAAGCAAATCCTAATAATAATAAAAAAAAAATTATTATTTTGGGTAGTGGCCCTAATAGAATAGGACAAGGAATAGAATTCGATTATTGTTGTGTACATGCATCTATAATTTTACGTGAAAATAATTTTGAAACAATAATGATTAATTGTAATCCAGAAACTGTTTCAACAGATTATGATATTTCTAATCGTTTATATTTTGAACCTATAACTTTAGAAAATATATTAGAAATTGTTAGAATAGAAAAACCATTAGGCATCATTATCCAATATGGAGGACAAAATCCATTAAATTTAGCTAAAAAATTAGAACAAGAAGGTGTAAATATTATAGGAACAAGTCCTTTTTCTATAGATTTAGCTGAAAATAGAAAAAAATTTCAAAATATTATTAATTTTTTAAAATTAAAACAATCTCCTAATTATATAGTAAAAAATTTAAATGAAGCCTTTAAAAAAGCTAATATTTTAGGTTATCCTCTAATAGTTAGACCTTCTTATGTTTTAGGAGGTAGACGCATGGAAATTGTATATAATATAAATGATTTACAAAATTATTTTTTATTGAATAGAAAAAATAATACTTTTATTTTATTAGAAAAATTTTTAGATAATGCAATAGAGATAGATGTAGATGCAATTTGTGATGGAAAAGATATTTTCATAGGTGGTATTATGGAACATATTGAACAAGTAGGAATTCATTCTGGTGATTCTGCTTGTTCTTTACCTACACGTAATTTAAAACAAGAAATTTTAAATGAAATTAAATTACAAACTAAAAAATTAGCAATTAAAATTAATATATGTGGACTTATAAATATACAATTTGCTATTAAAAATAATATAATCTATATTATTGAAGTTAATCCTAGAGCATCTAGAACAATACCATTTGTTTCTAAAGCAATTAATATCCCATTAGCAAAAATGAGTACATTAGTTATGATTGGAAAATCTTTATCAAGTTTAAATCTTAAAAAAGAAATTTATCCATCTTTTTTTTCTGTTAAAGAAGCAATTTTACCTTTTAATAAATTTAATAATATAGATCCTATTTTAGGACCTGAAATGAGATCTACAGGTGAAGTTATGGGTATAGGATATACTTTTGCTGAAGCATTTTATAAAACAATATTAAGTACTAAATTTTACATAAAACAAAAAGGTATTATTTTAATATCAGTTAAAGATGAAGATAAAAAATTAATTATTTCATTAGTTAAAAAATTAATTTCTTATGGATTTATAATTGAAGCTACATATGGAACAGCTAAATTTTTACAGAAATTTAAGTTAATAGTTACAATAGTTAATAAAGCTACAGAAAAACAACCAAATATACTTAATTTTATTAAAAATAAAAGATATACTTATATTATTAATACAGTAAGAAAAAAAGAATCTATTAATAATTCTAGATTAATTAGAATTTTAGCTTTACAAAATAACATTTATTATAACACAACTATTAATGGAGCTATAGCTACAATAATTTCAATGAAAAATAATTTTCGAATAAAAGTATTTTCTTTACAAGAATTACATAAGAATTATAAAAAATAATTTTTTATTATATAATTTAAAAATTTAAATTTATATTAAAGTTATTTCATAAAATGAATGTTAAAGAAAATAATAATTTATTAAATTATGTTAATTTAAATAATTTACAAATTATAACAATAACAGGACCTGATAGTAAAATTTTTTTACAAAATCAATTAACAATTGATATAAATCAATTAGATAATAAAATACATTTTTTTAATGCTTTTCATTGTAATTCACAAGGTAAAGTTTTAACGAATATGCATATATACAAAATATGTAACAATACCTATCAATATATAATTAGAAAAAACATATTAAAAAAATATTTAAAAAATATTAAAAAATATATTTTATTATATAAAATAACAATATTTTTAGATAAAAAAAAGAAAATTTTTGGAATTTTAAATGTAAAAAAAATACAAATTATATCTAAAATTTTTAAAAAAAATAATATTTCTTTTAAAGAAGAAACACTTCATTTTTTTAATGAAGATATTTTATTAAAATTTAAATATTCTAAAAATTATTATTTTATAATTTTATCTCAAAAAAATATTTACTGTATTATAAAAAAATTTTTTTTATCTAAAATTATTTATTTACAAAATAATAATTTTTGGGATAAATTTTATATGAAAATAGGTTATTATATTATTGATATAGATCATCATTGTAATTTATTTTTACCACAACAATTCATTTTTAATAAAATGAATGCTATTGATTTTAATAAAGGATGTTATTTAGGACAAGAAATTATTAGTAGTTTAAAATTTAAAAATAAAATAAATCAAAAATTATTTTTATTAAAAGGTCAATTAAAAACTATACCATTATATAATGATTTATTAGAATTTAAAAATGATAAAGATGAAAAATGGAGAATTATAAGAAATAGAATTATTTTAAAAATATTAAGAATTAAATCAAATGTGTTTTTGATACAAGTTATATTAAAAGGCAATTTCATTAAAAAATCTTTAATTAGATTTAAAAAAGATAAAAATAGTATTTTTTTTATTATTAAAGTTTTTTAGTAAAATATTAATTTTAGTTATTTAAGTGAGGTTATATTATTTTAAATAAATAAAAAATATTTAAAAAAATTATTAATACATTAATAAAGTAAAAAATATAAATTTAAATTTTATTTCATAAAAAAAGGTTTATATAAAAAATGAAAAAAATAATTATTATTTTTACAATAATTATGATAAGTATTCATAATATTGCTAATGCTAAGTCTAACTTTAAAGATTATTGGTATTTTGGTTCTACATTTGGATTATCACAATATAATAATATTAAATTGTTAGAAAAAGACATTGATGATAAAGAATATACTTTTTTTAATAAACTAGGAAATGGATTTTTTTTGGGATATCAAACAAATAATTTTCTAGGTTTAGAATTAGGATTAGATTGGTTAGGAACTATTAAAAAAAATATTGATAATAATATTAAAAATGTTTTTGAAGTAAAAGGAATACAACTAACAACTAATATTAGATATCCTATATTTACAAATTTATATTTATATACTCGTTTAGGGGGATTTTTTGCTAAATCTTATTTTAATCAATTTAGTAATAATTATAAATATCATAATTTAGATAACTTATATTATAATGTTTCTCCATTATTTTCTTTTGGTAGTGAATATCAAATTAAAGATAACTTATCATCTAGAATTGAATATCGAGTAATCAAAAATATTGGAAATAAAAATGATGATAGTTTAGGACAAAAAACAAATAATTTCATGTTTAGCATTAGTATAATATATAAATTTTTTGATAAATATCATTTACCTTCAGTAAAAAATTTAATTAATAAATCAAAAAATTATTATAATAATAATTATGGTAATAATCTTTTATCTAAAGAAAAATTTTTTATCAAAATTTTCAAAAATATTTTCTTAAACAAGAAAAATAAAAAAATTTTGCACAAATTTTTTTCATTAAAATTAAAAAATTTATTAAATAATATTAATACCAAAATAGTAGCTTTAGATCATATTAATTATTTTGAACAAAATCATAAAAATAATTTTTTATTTCAAAAAAGAACAGAAGAAATTGCTAAATATTTACTATCTATAAATAATCATTTAGCAAAAAAAATTATTTTTGTTAAAGAATTAGAAAATAATTTATTTATTAATAAAAAATATCAAAAAATTCATAATCATAAACTTCTTGAAAAATATTTAATAACAAATCGTTCTGTTAAAATAAAAATTTTAAAGTTTTTTAAACCTATTAAAAAATATTTTTTTATAAAAAAAAAATTAATAAATTATAAAAATAATTATCATTATTACGATTATTTTAATAAATTATATGTTTATCAAAGTATTCTTTTTATGTATAAAAATTTTATTATCAAAAGTAATTATTTCTTAATTAAAATTAAGAAATAATTATATCTTTATTAAAAATAATAAAAAATGCAGAAAGTAAATTCTTTCTGCATTTTAATTTTAGTTCATTAATTTTTTATTTTATAAGTATATTAAATTAATATTGCCCGAAGGTGGAATTGAACCACCGACACGGGGATTTTCAGTCCACTGCTCTACCGACTGAGCTATTCGGGCAAAATAATAGTTATATTATGACAATAATAATAATTAAACGTCAATGTTTTTATTAATATTTTATTATATTTTTTATTTTTAAAACATTAATAAAATAAAATTTTAAAATAAGACTTGAAACATAGATTATATGTCCTTATCTTTAGTGCACATTATCTAAATATATTAGAAAATTATTAATTAATTAAACTTTTCTTAAAGGAGATTATTAAAATGAATATTCGTCCATTACATGATCGAGTTATTGTAAAAAGAAAAGAAGTTGAATGTAAATCTACAGGTGGAATTGTATTAACTGGTTCTGCTGCTGGTAAATCTACTCGTGGAGAAGTATTAGCTGTAGGTAAAGGACGTATACTAGATAATGGTGTAGTTAAGCCATTAGATGTAAAAAAAGGTGATACAATTATATTTAATGATAGTTATGGTGTTAAAACAGAAAAAATTGATGATGAAGAAATTCTTATAATGTCTGAAAGTGATATTTTAGCTATTGTTAAATAAAACTTTATCTAAAAATAAATAAGATTTTATAAAATATAATTTTAATATAAATTTAAGGAATATTTAAAATGGCAGCTAAAGATGTAAAATTTGGTAATGACGCACGTGTAAAAATGTTACGAGGTGTAAATGTACTTGCAGATGCAGTAAAAATTACTCTTGGACCAAAAGGTAGAAATGTTGTTTTAGATAAATCATTTGGAGCACCAGCAATCACTAAAGATGGAGTAACAGTAGCTAGAGAAATAGAATTAGAAGATAAGTTTGAAAATATGGGAGCACAAATGGTTAAAGAAGTTGCTTCTAAAGCTAATGATGTAGCAGGTGATGGAACAACAACAGCTAGTGTTTTAGCACAAGCAATAGTAAGTGAAGGTCTAAAAGCAGTTGCTGCTGGCATGAATCCAATGGATTTAAAAAGAGGTATAGATAAAGCTGTTATAGCTGCTGTAGAAGAGTTAAAAACTATTTCTGTACCTTGTTCTGATTCAAAATCTATAGCTCAAGTAGGTACTATTTCTGCAAATGCAGATGAAACTGTTGGTGATTTAATCGCACAAGCTATGGAAAGAGTAGGTAAAGAAGGTGTTATTACTGTTGAAGAAGGTACAGGTTTACAAGATGAATTAGATGTTGTTGAAGGAATGCAGTTTGATAGAGGTTATTTATCTCCTTATTTTATCAATAAGGCAGAATCTGGTACTGTAGAACTTGAAAATCCTTATCTACTTTTAGTAGATAAAAAACTTTCAAATATTCGAGAAATGTTACCTATTCTTGAAATGGTTGCAAAAGTAAGTAAATCATTATTAATTATAGCTGAAGATGTAGATGGTGAAGCATTAGCAACATTAGTTGTTAATACTATGCGTGGTGTTGTTAAAGTCGCAGCAGTTAAAGCACCTGGTTTTGGTGATCGTCGTAAAGCTATGTTACAAGATATTGCAATTCTTACAGGTGGTAATGTTATTTCAGAAGAAATTGGTTTAGAATTAGAAAAAACAACATTAGAAGATTTAGGACAAGCAAAACGTATTGTTATAAATAAAGATACAACAACAATCATAGATGGACTTGGTAAAGAAAATAATATTTCAGGTCGTGTTAATCAAATTAGACAACAAATAGATGAAGCATCTTCTGATTATGATCGTGAAAAACTTCAAGAAAGAGTAGCAAAATTAGCTGGCGGGGTTGCTGTACTAAAAGTTGGTGCTGCTACTGAAGTAGAAATGAAAGAAAAAAAAGCTAGAGTAGAAGATGCTTTACATGCTACTAGAGCTGCTGTAGAAGAAGGTGTCGTAGCAGGAGGAGGTGTAGCATTAGTACGTGTAGCAGCTAAATTAATGAATTTAACAGGTCAAAATGAAGATCAAAATATGGGCATAAAAGTAGCTTTGAGAGCTATGGAAGCACCTTTGCGTCAAATAGTTTTTAATTCAGGAGAAGAACCTTCTGTAGTAGCAAATAATGTTAAAGATGGACATGGTAATTATGGATATAATGCTGCTAATGAAGAATATGGAGATATGATTAAATTTGGTATTTTAGATCCTACAAAAGTCACACGTTCAGCATTACAATATTCTGCTTCTGTTGCAGGCCTTATGATTACTACAGAATGTATGGTAACAGATTTACCAAAAGATGATAAATTAGACTCTAATACATCCCCAAGTAGTGGAATGGGTAGTGGAATGGGCGGTGGAATGGGTGGAATGATGTAAGTTTTACAATAAAATTTTTTGTTTATTTAAATACAATATTTTTTAATTTAAATTATTTACTAAGCTGTGCATGAATTTTTTAAGCACAGCTTTTTTTATGGGAATTTATTATACAATACATTTTTTATATTTTTCCCATAAATATCTTTAGTTAATTTAGGAATTAAAAATCTTGATAAAAATAATGATATTTTTTGTATAATTTTTTTAACTTTTTTTTTCAGAAATAATAAAATATTGACTTCTTTTATTTATATCTAATAAATATAATATGGGTAATATTCCAATGTTAAATAAACTATTACTTAATCTAATTAAAATATTATAATTATTATTGATATTTTTTAATAAAATATTTTGATTTAGTAAGGTAATACCTTTTTTTTTTAAAAGTAAAATTTTATTAAATAATTTTTCACTAATTTTATTAGATAAATATGAGTAACTATAACAATATTAAATTTATATTTACTAAAAATTTTTATTAAATTTATTTGTTTATTATTTTTACAGAAACAATTGCACATATTCCTATAATTAGAATTAATATTCTATTTTTAGATTTATGGATCATCCCTGGAATAATAAATTTTTCATTTAAAATGATTATTATACTTTTTATTTTTAATTAATTTTTTTATGTAAAATAAATTGTAATAAGATTAGATCTTGATAATTAGTTCTTTCTATTTTTTTATAAAAATAAAAAGTATTTTAACATTAAATTTTATATTTTTTTTATATAAAAATGGTTGATTGTTTTTTTGGTTATTTTTGTGATTTTGATTAGATTAATATTAAATATTAATAATATTTGATAATTATTGTAACCATAATTCTTTCATAAAAATTTTTTATTTTGATAAATATATTATATTATAAATTAATAATTTTTTAAAAAAAGAAAAAAATGATTAATTATTCTAGTAATAATTTTAAAATTGGAATGAAATTTATATTTTTAAATCAACCTTATATTATAGAAAACAATGAATTTGTAAAACCTGGTAAAGGGCAAGCTTTTGTTAGAATCAAAATGCGTAATTTAATTACAAAAAAATTAATTGATAAAACTTTTAAATCAACTGATAATTTAGATACTGCTGATATTTTAGAAAAAAAATTAAAATATTTATATAATGAAAAAAATAATTTTTATTATTTTATGTATGAAAATAATTTTGAACAAATTATGATTGATAATCAAATTATTAAAAATAAAAAAAAATGGTTAATTCCTCAATATAATTATATAATTACATTTTGGAACCAATTACCTATATTTTTAACATTACCTAATTTTATTAGATTAAAAGTAATTAATACAGATTTTGTAGTAAAAGGAAATACAATAATTAATCACAATAAACAAGCAATAATAAGTAATGGAGAATTAATTAAAGTACCTTCTTTTATTAAAGTAGGTGATTTGATTAAAATTGATATAAGAAAAAAAAAATATATTTCTCGTTATAAATTATAGATAATATATTTCAAAAAAATTAAAAAAAAAAAATTTTAATTAGTTAACTAGTATTAAAATGTTTAATCTAATTAAACGTTTTTTTATAGTAAGAAGAAAAAAAATTTTTTTAATAAAAAAATTTTATTGAAGTAGAAACATCAATATTAACTCAATTTAAAATACTAGCCCTTATTTAAAATAGTTTAATACAAATTTTATTAATTATAAAAAAAAAGAAGTTATTTTTAATTACTAGTCCTGAATATCATAAGAAAAAAATTCTTGTATCAAATATAAACAAATTTATTTATCAAATATATCATAATTTTTGCAATGAAGAATTAGAAAAATATTATAACTCAGAATTTAATACGTTAAAATGACATCATATTAGTTATGATCTATCACAATTAATGTTAGAAGTAAATAAATTTTTTATAGAATTTGAATTTAATATTTTTAAAAAATGTTCATATAAAAATATTTTTTTAAAATTTTTAAATATAAATTTTTTTAATGTTAAACAAAAAAAAATTATTTTCTTTAATAAAGAATATTAATTTTGTAAAAAATAATAATAAAAATTTTACTTAAAATATAACTAATGATTATATACAAATATAATTTAATTTATATATCATTCCTAAATTAAGTTACAAAAATCTAATTATAATATATCATTTTTCATTAACACAAAAAATTACAGAAACTATAAATAAAAAAAATTTGGCAAATAAATTTGAAACTTTTTTTAAAAGAATAAAATTAGGAAATAGTTTTTACGAATTAAATGATATTTTAGAATAAACAAAATGATTTAATCAAATTAATAATAAAAGAAAACTAATGAGTTTATCTTCTAAAAAAATAGATTTTTTTTTTAAAATCGATAAAATATGGTAATATATCTAATTGTTTAATTATGGTTTTAGGTTTAGATAAGTTTATTATGTTTTTATTAAAACAAAAATTTATTCATAAATCTGTAAGTTTTTCTATCATTAAATCTTAGTTAAAAATTATTTATTATTTAAATGATGCTAATAATTCTCCAATTTTTATTTTCAACCCTTTTTTTAAAATAGGATTAAATTTAATTGTTTTAGGTGGAAACAATGTGATAACAGTTGATCCTATATTGAAATAACCCATTTCTTCACCTTTTTTCAAAAAAATAAAATCTTTTTTATTAAAATTATTAATATATGGCCAATTCCAAGTCAAAATTTTATTTGTTCTAGGAGGTATTATTGAACCATACCAAGAAGTATGAATACTTCCAACTATTTGAGCACCAATCAAAATTTTAATCATAAAACCAAATTTTGTTTTGAATAAAAAAACTACTCTCTCATTTAAAATAAATAAATTACATAAATTATTTGTAATAATGTTATTAACAGGAAATAATTTTCCAGGAATATATATCATCTTTAATAAAATTCCATTATAAGACATATGTACTCTATGATAATTTTTAGGAGACAAATAAACATTAATAAAATTTCCATTAGTAAAAATCTTATTAATATATTTATTATTTCCTATAAGATTATATAAAGAATATTTACACCCTTTAAACTGAAAAAGTTTGTTTTTTTTTATAAAACCAATCTCATTAATTATACCATCTGAATTATGAATAATATGATTTTTATTATTATCAATAGGTCTATTAGACATATTTAATTTTCTGATAAAAAATTTATTAAAAGTTTTATAATAGAAAATATTAGGATATTTTGTTTCTTTCATATTTATTTTGTAAATTTTTATAAATAAAAATATAAAAAAAGTAGTTATAAAATTTAATTTTTTTTTAGATAAATATCCAAAAATATTTGTAATAAATAATTTTGGTAAAAAACGTTGTATGTATAAATATATTTTTTTTTTCATTTTATGAAGAAATATTATTATGTATTATTTTAATATAAAAATTTTTATATTTTAAGTATATAAAATTTTAATTTTAATTAAAAATTAATATAAGGATATTATTTATGAAAGTAAATACTAATTTAGTATGGTTGGATTTAGAAATGACAGGTCTTAATCCTAATAAAGATCATATAATTGAGATTGCTATTATTATTACTAATTCTAATTTAAAAATTATAAATAAAGGTTTAACTATTCCAATATATCAACCTAATAATATTTTAAATTCAATGAATATTTGGAATAAAAATATTCACACAAAAACTGGATTAATTAAAAAAGTTAAAAATAGTAAATTTGATTTAAAAAAAACAGAAATATATATATTAAATTTTTTAAAATTATGGGTTCAACCTAATAAATCTCCTTTATGTGGTAATACTATCTATAAAGATAGAATTTTTTTATTTAATTATATGCCAAATTTAGAAAAATATTTTCATTATCGAAATATTGATGTAAGTTCAATAAAAGAACTTACAAAAATTTGGTATCCTAATATTTATTTAAAATTTAAAAAAAAAATATCTTTTCATAAAGCTTTTGATGATATTAATGACTCTATAAATGAATTAAAATTCTATAAAAAATATATATTTAAAACAAATAATATTAAAAATATATTGACAAATAAAATATAAATTTAATATGATAAATTGTATTTTATTACATATCTTATTAAATTTTAGCGGGAATAGCTCAGTTGGTAGAGTACAACCTTGCCATGGTTGGGGTCGCGAGTTCGAATCTCGTTTCCCGCTTAATAATATATATAAAAATTATTGTATTAATATTTATTAAAATTTAATTTTAAAATAATACATGTCTATTAAAATCTTACCTAAAAATATAATAAAAAAAATAGCTGCAGGAGAAGTAATAGATAGACCAGCAACTATAGTTAAAGAATTAATCGAAAATAGTATTGATGCAAAAGCATCACAAATAAATTTACATATAGAAAAAGGAGGAAAATATATTAATATTAATGATAATGGTATAGGTATGAATAAAAAAAATTTAATTTTATGTATAAAAAAATATGCCACAAGTAAAATAAATAATTTAGACAGTTTTAATTTTTTAAATAGTTTTGGTTTTAGAGGAGAAGCTTTAACTAGTATAAAATCTATATCTAGAATGACTATTATATCCAAAACATTAAAACAATTATTTGCATGGCAATTATACACAGAGGGATTTAATGAACAAATACTTTCTTTAAATCCAATTTCTCATCCTACGGGAACAACTATTATTATATCTGATGTTTTTTATAATTTACCTGCTAGAAGATTATTTCTATCAGATGATAGAATAGAATTTATTTATATTAAAAATATTATTAAAAAAATTATTTTAATGAAATTAGGTATAGGAATCAGATTTAAATACCAAGATAAAATTATTTATAATTTTAAAAAAGTTACAGATAATATTTCTTATATAAATAGAATAAAAGTTATTTTTGGTAATAATTTTTTAAAAAATTCATTAGAAATTAATGCAAATTATAAAAAACTAAAATTATATGGAAGAATTATTATTTTAAATAGAAAAAATATATCTAATAATTTATTTAAATATTTTTATGTGAATGATCGTATTATAAATAATAATTTTTTATATCGTACAATTAAAGAAATAATTCAAAACAAATTTAATCAAAATTATATTTTTTCTTTCTTATTATATTTAGAAATAGAATCAAATAAAATTGATGTAAATATACATCCTAAAAAAACTGATATTTGTTTTTATAACACACCATTAATATATAATTTTATATATAAAAATATTACAAAAATTTTATATAAAAATAATTTTCAAATGATAAATTATAATCAGGAAATTTATTTTTCAAAAAAAAAGGATCAAATAAATTTAGAATATTATAAATATTCTACTAATATAGAAAATACTTTAATTAATAATATGATAAAACAAAAAATAATTTATTTAGATAATAGACCAAATTTTTATTTTAAAAATTTTGGTAAATTTCTTACGATAATAAAAAATAATTTTATTATTGTAAAAAAAAATAATTTTTTGTATTTTATTACAATTAAAAAATTATTTTATTTTTTTTTAAAAAATAAATTTCAATTATTTTTACAAAAAAAGAATACAATTAATAATTTTAAAATAGATATTAAAATTAATATAACAGAAAAAGAATATATTCTTTTACATAAAATAAAACAAATTTTATCAAAATTAGGTTTTAATTTATTATTAAATAATAAAAATATATTACATGTTATTTATGTACCTATATTTTTATCATATTGTAATATAAAAAAAATTTTTCTTAATTTATTAAAAAATATTGTAGATATACAAGTAATATCTCTACAAAAAATTACAAAATTATTAATTAATTGTATTAATAATTCATACGTTATATGGGATAATTATAAAATTATAGATTTATTAATGGAATTAGAATTATTATATTTAAATAATAATAATTTTATAATAGAAAAATTATTTTGCTTAATAGAAATATAATTAATAATATGAATATTAAAATTAATAAATTACCATTAGCAATTTTTTTAATGGGGACAACAGCATCTAAAAAAACTTATTTAGCTACTCGTTTAGCTAAAATATTACCTATAGAATTAATTAGTGTAGATTCTTCTTTAATTTATAAAAAATTAGATATAGGGACAGATAAACCTAAAAAAACTGATCGTTTTTATACAAAACATTGGTTAATTGATATTAAAGAACCTTATCAAAAATATTCAGTTATAGAATTTTATAATGATGTTTTAAATATTATGAATAACATCACTAAAAGAGGAAAAATACCTTTATTAGTTGGAGGTAGTATGTTTTATTATAAAACATTAATTAATACAATATCTCCTTTATTACCAGCATCAGATCGTAATATACGTAATATGATTACAAATCAAATAAAAAATAAAATATATATATCATATCATGATATGTTAAAAAAAATAGATATTATATCTGCAAATAAAATTCACTTAAATGATACACGAAGAATTATAAGAGCTTTAGAGATTTTTTTTTTAACAGGTAAAACTTTAAGTAAATTAAAAAAAACTTCTGGAAATAAAATTCCTTATCAAATATATCAATTTGGTTTAACTTACTATAATCGTCAAATTTTATATCAAAAAATAGAAACTAGAGTTTTAAAAATGTTAGAATTAGGATTCGAAAAAGAAGTAAGTGATCTTATAAAATTTAAATTTTTAAAGATAAATTTTCCTGCAATACGTTGTATTGGATATAAACAAATGTTTTTTTATCTTTTAAATAAAATTACTTATAAAGAAATGATACAACAAATTACCATTTCAACACGTCATTTAGCAAAAAAACAATTAACTTGGTTACGTCATTGGAAAAACATTTATTTATTTGATAGCAATAATATTTATAAGGCATATAATTTTATCACAAAATTTATTTTTAAAAAAATAAAATAATTTTTTTATAAAAAAAATTATGTTTTATTATATAAACAATTATTAATTAAAATTAAACATAAAATGAAAAATATTATTTTTGGCATACATCCTATTATTAATATGTTGAAAACAAATCCCTTTTCTTTTAAAAAAATATTTATTTTAAATAGCAAAAAAAAATCTACTAAAATTAAAGAATTATTTTTTTATGTAAAAAAATATAAAATATGTATATGTAAAGTAACTAAAAAATGGTTAGATAATAAAACTAATAATAGTATGCATCAAGGATGCATGGGTTTTTTAAATAAATTAACATATTTTAAAGAAAAAAATATAATGGATATTATTAGTTTTTCTAAAAAAATATTAATTTTAATATTAGATCGTATTACAGATCCCCATAACTTAGGGGCTTGTATTAGAAGTGCTGTTGCTTTTGATGTAAATATGATTATTTTACCTAAAAAATATTCTGCTAAAATAAATGCTACAGTAAAAAAAGTATCTTGTGGAACATCAGATAATATACCTATAATTTTTGTAAAAAATTTAGTTAATATTATTAAATTTTTAAAATCTCTTAATATTTTTATTATTGGTACTGATAATAATTTAATAAATAATACAATTTATAATTACAAATTAAAATATCCAATATGTTTAATTATGGGGTCAGAAAATAAAGGAATAAAATCTATTATTAAAAATAATTGTGATATATTACTTTCTATTCCTACGTTTAATAACGTAAATTCTTTAAATGTTTCTGTTGCTACTAGTATTTTTCTTTTTGAAATAAATAGACAAAATTATATTTTCTAATATTATAAATTAACTAATAAATGTTTGTTATTAAAAATAAAATATAATTTTTTTTTTTATAAAATTATTATATATTTAATAAATATTTTTAAATTATATTTTTCACATAAACTGGAAATTAATTATGAACAATCCTTTGTTATCGGATTTCTCATTACCTCCATTTGATCAAATCAATAACGATTGTATGATTCCGGCGATTATAATTACGATTAATAATATTAAAAAAAAAATTAATAAAATATTAAAAAATAACAAAAATAATTATAATTGGGAAAATTTTTGTCAAAAAATTCTAGAATTAGAAGAAAATTTATATCGTATTTTTGCTCCTATTAGTCATTTAAATTATATTAATAATAATAAAAAAATCAGAAAAAACTATGAAATTATTATTAAAATGATAACTAATTATGATATATGGTTTAAACAAAATTTATCTTTATATAAAATATATATATATATACAAAAAAATAAAAATATTTTAAATTTAAATAAATTACAAATTAAATCTATTAATAATATTATACGTAATTTTAAATTATCAGGCATTTTGTTAAATCAAGAAAAAAAATTTTTATATTTACAAATCATTAAACAATTATTAAAATTACAAAATAATTTTAATAATAATGTTTTTGACAGTACAAGAAAATTTACAAAATATGTTTTAAATAAAAAAAAATTAGATGGTATTCCAGATGATATAATAAAATTTATGCAAAAAAATGCTTTATTAAAAAATAAAAAAGGATACTTAATAAGTTTAGATGATCCAATTTATTTATCAATAATAACATTTTGTAATAATCAAGATTTAAGAAAAGAAATATATTATAAATATAATACAAGAGCTTCATCATTGAATGAAGAATCCTCATTTAAAAATGAACTAATTATAGAAAAAGAATTATCTTTACGTTTAAAATTATCTAATTTATTAGGATATAATTCTTATTCTGAACAATCTTTAGTAAATAAATCAGCAAAAAAAATAAATAAAGTTTTATCTTTTTTATATACATTACTTAAATTATCTAAAAAACAAGCCATAAAAGAAGTTGTAAAGCTAAAAAATTTTGTTAAAAAAAAATATAATATTATTAATATTAATTCATGGGATGTATCTTTTTTTGCAGAAAAATATAAATTTTATTTATATGGAATAAATAATAATATTATTCGTGAATATTTCCCAATTAATATTGTAATAAAAGGTATGTTTAAAATTATTAATAATATTTATGGTTTATCATTTATATTAAAAAAAGTTTCAGTTTGGCATAAAAATGTAATGTTTTTTAATGTTTTTGATTATAATAATAAATTATGTGGAAGTATTTATTTTGATTTATTTTTTCGAATGGAAAAACGTAGTGGTGCTTGGATGGATATTTGTCAATCAAGACTTTTAAAATCTAATGGTAAATTACAATATCCTATAGCATTCGTTAATTGTAATTTTACTCCTTCAATTAATAATATTTTTCTTTTACATCATAATGATATTTTAACTTTATTTCATGAATTTGGACATGCTTTACATCATATTACTTCTTGTATTAATATATCTAATATATCAGGGATTAATGGGTTGCCTTTAGATATTGTAGAATTTCCTAGTCAATTTATGGAGTATTGGTGTTGGGAACGTAAATCTCTAAAATTGATTTCTCAACATTATCAAAAAAATACAGATATGCCAATAAATATAATGAATAAATTAATTACATCTAAAAAATATAATTCTGCTTTATCACTTATGCGCCAAATAGAATTAAGTTTATTTGATATAAGAATTCATAACGAATTTTCTTTAAAAAAAAACAACCAAATATCAAATTTAATTGAAGAAATAAGAAAAGATATTATTACAATTTCTCCTATCCCAGTTTGGAATAAATATACAAATATATTTAATCATATATTTGGTGGAGAATATGCTGCAGGATATTATAGTTATTTATGGTCAGAACAATTAGCAGCAAATTCATTTTGTTATTTTCAAAAAAATGGGTTATTTAATCCAATAATAGGTAAAAAATTTTTAAAAAATTTTTTATCTTTATGTAATTTTGTAGATCCTATGATTTTATTTAAAAAATTTAGTGGTAGAAAATTAAATTATAATATGTTACTTAAACAAAGAGGCATTAAAATATAAATAAAAAATTTATTTTTTATATGAATAGGATTTAAAATAATTATTTTATGAAAAATATACGAAATTTTTCCATTATTGCTCATATCGATCATGGTAAATCAACATTTGCAGATAGATTAATAGAAATTTGTGGAGGATTATCTACAAGAGAAATGACATCACAAGTTTTAGATAGTATGGTTTTAGAAAAAGAAAGAGGTATTACAATAAAAGCACAAAGTGTTACTTTAAAATATAAATCACAAAACAATAATATTTATAAATTAAATTTTATTGACACTCCAGGACATGTAGATTTTTCTTATGAAGTTTCTAGATCTTTAGCTGCATGTGAAGGTGCTTTATTATTAATAGATGCTTCACAAGGTATAGAAGCACAAACGATATCTAATTGTAAAACAGCTATGGATATGGGATTAAAAGTATTACCAGTTATTAATAAAATAGATATATTATCTGTAGATATAGAAAAAATTAAAAATGATATACAAGAAATTACTAGAATTAAGTCTGTAAATTTTCTTAAATGTTCAGCTAAAACAGGTTTAGGTGTAAAAGAGGTAATAGAAAATATAGTAAAAAAAATTCCTCCTCCTATAGGTAATATTAAAAAAAAATTACAAGCATTAATTATAGATTCTTGGTTTGATAATTATTTAGGAATAATAGCATTAGTTTGTATAAAAAATGGACAAATTTTAAAAGGCATGAAAGTTATTATTTTAAATACAAAAAAAAAATATTGTATAGAAAAAATAGGTATTTTTACACCTAAAAAAATAAATTTAAATGTATTAAAATGTGGTGATGTTGGTTGGATAGTATTAGGAATAAAAAATATAACTGAAGTACCAGTAGGTGCTACAATAACATCATATATAAATCCATCTAGTAAAAAACTGTCTGGATTTAAAAAAAGTGTACCTAAAGTTTTTGCAGGATTATTTCCAATAATTTCAGATGAATATACTATATTTAGTAATGCATTAAAAAAATTAAGTTTAAATGATTCTTCTTTATTTTTTGAACCAGAAAATTCAGAAATATTAGGATATGGATATAGATGTGGTTTTTTAGGTCTATTACATATGGAAATTATACAACAAAGATTATTGAATGAATATAATATTGATATTATTACAACTATACCTACAGTAAAATATCAAATAAAAATGGTAGATAACAATATTTTATATATAGATAATCCATCAAAATTTCCAAATTCTTTTTTAATTAAAGAAATAAGAGAACCTATTTTAAAATGTAAAATTTTTTCTCCTATAAAATATATAGGTAAAATTATTAAATTATGTATTAGTAAATATGGCATACAAAAAAATATTATATATCATAATAATAATGTTATTTTAATATATGAAATCCCCATGATTGGGATTATTATAAATTTTTTTGATAAATTAAAATCTATTACAAAAGGTTATGGATCATTAAATTATAGTTTTTTAAAATTTAAAAAATCAGATTTAGTTTGTATAAATATATTAATTAATAAAAAATATATCGATGCATTAACAACAATTACTTATAAAAGTCAAATCTATTCTTATAGTCGTTTTTTAATAGAAAAACTTAAAATATTAATTCCTAGACAACAATTTAATATTACAATACAAGCTGCTGTTGGTAAAAAAATTATTTCTAGTGCAAGTATTAAACAATTACGTAAAAATGTAATTGCTAAATGTTATGGAGGAGATGTGAGTAGAAAAAAAAAATTAATTCAAAAACAAAAAGAAGGTAAAAAACGTATGAAAAATTTTGGTAACATTAAATTACCATCTTCAATTTTTTTGAATATATTAAAAATAACAAAATAATTATTTTAAAAGAAAAATTTTTTAAAATTTAAATAAAAAAATATTACATTTTTTTATAAAAAAATTATACATTGTTTTATTTACATAAAATGTAATATTTATTATTAGATGATAATTTATGAAAAAAATACAATTTTTAATAAATCAAATATTTTCTATAATTCCTATTATATTATTAATTTTAATGATTCGTTTTTTTGTATACGAACCTTTTTATATACCTTCTGAATCTATGATGCCTACTTTAAATGCAGGTGATTTTATTATAGTAAATAAATTTATTTATGGAATTAGGAATCCTTTTAATAATAAAATTTTCATTAAAAATAAATTACCTCAAAGAGGAGATATAGTTGTTTTTAAATATCCTAAAAATACCAAAACAAATTATATTAAAAGAATTATAGGACTACCAGGAGATACAATTATTTATAATGTTAAAAACAAACAAATTATATTATATAATGATAAATATATTAAAACAAATATTTTTAAATATAAAAAATTAAAAAAAAGTAAATATTTTAAAATATTTCAAAATATTACTCAAAAAAAATATGTTTTTTTAAAAAAAAATTCTATAAAATTTTATAAATTTGGAAGTATAAGATATTTTCAATATACAGAATATATAAATAAATTATCACATAAAATTTTATTTACACCTGAAATAGAAAATAAAATAAACGAAAAAATATATATACAAAAAAATCTTCCTTTATATACTTGGGTAGTTCCTAAAAAATGTTATTTTGTTATGGGTGATAATCGTGATGATAGTCTTGATAGTAGATATTGGGGTTTTGTTCATGAAAAATATTTATTAGGAAAAGCTATATTTATTTGGTTAAGTATTCAAAAAACAACACATTTATGGTTTTATAAAATAAAATTTAATCGAATATGTAAAATAAATTAATTTTAAAAAAAATATTTTTATCTAATTTTAGATTTAAAATACAATTAAATAAATTTTATTATGATTAATCAATTACAAAAAAAATTAGGTTATATTTTTAATCATCAAGATTTATTATATCAGGCTTTAACACATAGAAGTGCAAGTAGTAAACATAATGAAAGATTAGAATTTTTAGGTGATTCTATATTAAGCTATATAATAGCTAAAGCATTATATAATAAATTTCCTGATGTAAATGAAGGAAACATGAGTCGTATGCGTGCTTCTTTAGTTAGAGGTAATACTCTAGCAAGTATTGCAAGAGAATTCAAACTAGGTGAATATTTATTTTTAGGACCTGGCGAATATAAAAATGGGGGATATAATAGAGAATCTATTTTAGCAGATACAATGGAAGCACTAATAGGAAGTATATGTTTAGATAGTAATATTAAAATTGTAGAAAAAATTATTTTAGTTTGGTATCAATTTAGATTAAAAAAAATTTTACCTGGTAATAATCAGAAAGATCCTAAAACAAGGTTACAAGAATATTTACAACGATCACATCTTCCTTTACCATATTATTTTATTTTACAAATAAATGGAGAAGTACATAATCAAAAATTTACAATACAATGTAAAATTAGTGGAATATCAAAAATAATTACAGGTATAGGATCTAGTCGTCGCAAAGCAGAACAATCAGCTGCTGAAAAAGCATTAAAAAAACTTGGACTAAAATAATTATTTTAATATAAAAGGTTATTTATGTGAAAATGATATCATCATATTATGGAAGTATCTTACTATTAGGTAGAACTAATGTAGGTAAATCTACTTTATTAAATTTTTTAGTAAAAAAAAAAATATCTATTACTTCTCATAAAAAAAATACTACAAATAATAATATTATAGGAGTTTATAATAATGATATTTATCAAATAGAATTTATTGATACTCCTGGAAATATATTTTCTAAAAATAAAATTTTTAATTTATTAAAAAATAATAAATATGATTTTATATTATTTATTTTAGATAAAAATAAATGGAATTATATAGAAGAAAATTTTACAAAAATTTTTTCTAAAATTAATATACCAATAATATTAATTATTAATAAAGTTGATCAAATTAAAAATAAAAATATATTATTACCATATATTAATTTTCTTAAAAAAAAAATAAATATTTTTTATTTATTTATAATTTCGGCTAAATACAAATTATATACAAATAATATTTATGATATTATTTGTAGTAATTTACCTAAAAAAAAACATTTGTATCCTAAAAATTATATTACAGATCAAACAGATCAGGTAATTATTAAAGAAATTATAAGAGAAAATATTATGAAATTTCTTCATAAAGAAATACCATATTTAATTAAAATTAAAGTAATTTTTTCTAAAATTCTATTAAATGAAATAAATATTATATTTTTAGTAAAAAAGATAAATCATAAAAAAATAATAATAGGTAAAAATTCTAATAATATAAAATTAATTAAAAATAGATCTGAACAAAATATAGAAAAATTTTTTAAAAAAAAATTAAAATTAAATATATGGATAAAAATTCAATAATTTATTAAATAATATTATTTTAATTAAAACTATGAATATTTTTGGTATTGGTATCGATATAATAGAAATTAATAGAATTAAAAAAATTTTTATGCGTTTTGGCAATCGTTTTGCTTATAAAATATTAACAAGGTATGAATTATCTATATATAAAAAAAATAATAATAAAATTAAAATTTTAGCAAAATTTTTTACAGCTAAAGAAGCAACAGTAAAAGCTTTGAGTACTGGTTTTACAAATAATATTTTTTTTAACCAAATAGAAATCTTAAGTTTTAAAAATAAAAAACCAAAAATAATTTTATATAAACAAGCATTAAAATTTTTAAAAAATATGAATTTTAAATATAAAATACATGTTTCATTTTCAGATGAAAAAAAATATGCATGTACAATAGTTATTATTGAAAAACAATAAAATTATTATAAAATGTTATTTTATATATTTTTTAATCATATTATATGCTTTATGTATATTTTGTGTTTTAACTTTTGCTTTTTCTAATTGTTTTGATGAATAACCTTTTGATATTAACTTATCTGGATGATACTTACTAAGTAATTTATAATATGCTCTTTTTATAGTTAAAAAATTATCACTATATTTTACTCCTAATAATTTATAAGCTTTTTTTAAAGCTAATTTATTATTTATATCTTTTTTATTTTTAAAATAATTATGATCATAATGAGTATATACTTTTTTTTGATAAAAGAAAAAATTATGAAAAAATAAATCTTTTTCATTAATATATTTATTATGATATTTTAATTTATTTACAATTAAAAGAATATCAAATATTGATATATTTAAATGTTGAAAAATAATATTTAATATTTTTTTAGTTTTGAAATGTAATTTTTTATTAATAAATGATAGTTCAATTTGTGTTTTTAAAAAATTATTTATTAAATTAGGATTATAATAAGAAATTAAAAAATTTAAATAGTTTAATTTACTAATTAATGGATAATTTTTATTTTTACCATATAAAAAAGCTTTTTGCATAAAAATTATATTTTTTTTATTTAAATTTACTTTATTTAAAAATTTCATTGTATAATCTATATCATGTTTACTAACATAACCTTTAGATTTGCTTATATATCCCATGATTTCAAAATTAATTTTTAAATATTCTTTTTTTATATTTTTTGTATAAAAAAATTGATATTTTTGATTATAAAAATAAAATATATTGTTTATTAATACAGTAAAAAATACTCCTAATATTATTTTGATTAATAAACTAAAATATTTATATTCATGATTATCAATTATTTTTTTGTAAATAAAAAATAATAATTGATATCCAGGATATATATCCATTTATTTTACAAATGTATTAAAATAAATTTATTATAACAGATAATTAATAATTTATTGATATTAATTTAATTGAATTAAATTTTAATTAAAAATTATATATTTTTTATATTTAATAAATTAAATATTTATATATAAATTTATAATATTAAAATTAATTAATAAATTAAAAAAATAAAATTTTTTAATAAAAAAAATTATAAAAATCAATCATCAATTATTTTTATGAAATAAAAATAAAGATAAAATATATATAAAGATAATTAAATTAATTATTTTTTATAAAAATTACTTTTTTTAAAATAAAATTGAGTAAAAAATATGAATCGTATATATTAAATATAAATTAATAATTATAATTTATAATATTAGTTTACAATTTAAAACATAAATATAATATGCAAATATTTCTTAAAAAAAAATATGGACAACATATTTTAGTAAATAAAAAAATTATAAAAAAAATAATATCTTTCATACGTCCTAAATTTCACCATATTATGGTAGAAATAGGTCCTGGTTTAGGTGCATTAACTATACCAATGGTTAAATATAATCAAAATATATCTATTATTGAAATAGATAAAAATTTTGTTGATTTTTTAAAAAAAAAACAAATTTTAATTAATTCAAATATTGATATTATATTAAATAATATATTAAATTTTAATTTTTTAACTTTAATTCAAAAATATAAAAAAAGAATACGAATATTTGGTAATTTACCATATAATATTTCTACAAAAATAATTTTTTATTTATTTAATTACTTAAATAATATTAAAGATATGCATTTTATAATGCAAAAAGAAGTAGTAAATCGTTTAATCGCTTATCCAGGAGGTAAAAATTATGGATGTTTAAGTATAATGATTCAATTATTTTGTAAAATAAAAATTTTATTAGAAATAAACCCAAATAATTTTTATCCTAAACCTAAGATATTTTCTAATATGATATATATGAGACCTTATGTTAATAATTCTTATAATTTAGATAATATTTTTTTTTTAAAAAAAATTATTAAACAAGCTTTTAGTATGAGAAGAAAAATTTTACGAAATAGTTTAATAAATTTATTTTCTATAGAAGAATTAGATTATTTAGGTATTGATTATAAAATTCGTGCTGAAGATGTTTCAATATTAGAATATTGTTATTTAGCTAACTGGTTAAAAATAAATCATAAAAGGTTATAAACTTATGAAATCATTATTATCTCAAGTTTATATAAAAGTACATAGTATGTATATTGAATCTCAGTCTATACCTACAATTAATCGTTATGTTTTTGCTTATACAATTACTATACATAATTTAGGAAAAAAAATTTTACAATTAATTAGTCGTTATTGGACTATAACTAATGGAAATGGTAAAAAAACTCAAATATATGGTGAAGGAGTTATTGGTAAAAAGCCATATATTAAACCAGGTAATAATTTTCACTATACTAGTGGCGCGATTTTAGAAACACCTATTGGTATAATGCAAGGTCATTATATAATGATTGATGAAAATAATCATGTTTATCATGTAGATATTCCAATTTTTCGATTAGCAATAAAAACTTATATACATTAAATTAATAATCTATAAAAATTATGACTACTTATTTTATTGGAGATATTCATGGTTATTATAATGAATTTATTTCCTTATTAAAAAAAATTTATTTTAATAATAAAAATGATCAATTGTGGATTACAGGTGATCTTATCTCTAGAGGACCTGATTCTAAAAAAGTTTTGTATTACTTATATTCTATTAGAAAATCTGTAAAGTTAGTTTTAGGAAATCATGATTTATATTTAATATCATTATCTTTGGGTTCAATGAGTAGTAATATTAATGACCCAATAATTTTAAATTTATTAAAAGATACAAAAATAAAGTTTATTATAGATTCTTGGTTAAAATATCAACCTTTAGTACAATATGATAAAAATAAAAAAATTTTAATGTCACATGCGGGTATTACACCTCAATGGAAAAATATCAATACTATATTATCTGCTTCTAATGAAGCAAAAAATATAATTTCTAGTAAAGACAATAAAATTTTTTTTGATTATATAAATAATGAAAAATATCAAATAAATGATTGGAAAAAAAATAAATTAATTGGATTTCAACGTTTTAGTTTTATTATTAATGCATTTACAAAAATGAGATATTGTTATCCAGATGGTACATTAGAAATGTTAACTAAAAAAGCTCCTAATGATATTAATTCAATTATATTAAAACCATGGTTTGATATTCCTAATGTTTTATATAAAAAATATACAATTTTTTTTGGTCATTGGTCTGATTTACAAGGTGGAGGATATACTCCTAAAAATATTATAGGTTTAGATACTGGATGTTGTTGGGGAAATAAATTAACTATTTTTACATGGGAAACTAAAAAATTTCATAGTATAACTTGTATCATATAAAATATGAATTTTATTTATAAATACTTTTTTATTTATTTAAGAATGAATTTATAAATTTAAAATTTATTTTTATAAAAAATATAATATTAATTTATTTTATAAATTAATATTATTTATTGATATAAATATTAATTATTTTAATAACATTTAAATTTAAATATTAAATAATAATAATTTATATTATATAATTTATAAAAAAAAGAAAATAAAAAATATTTTTAAGTTAAAATAATTAATTATAAAAATTATTATAATAATAATTATATAATATATAAATATATATATTTTTTTAAAATTTTTAATAATAACATATAAAATATATATAAAAAATTATTAATTATAATTATTATTTTATAATAAAAAATTTTCACAAGATATTAATATTTTTTTACAAAAATATTTTTTTTTATTTATAATAAAATAATTTAATTAGTAATAAATTATTTTTTTTATATATTAATTTTATAAATAAAATAAAAATTATATATTTTATATATATAAAAACTAATTCTTTATAAAAAAAATAATAATTTGAGGTAAATATGATTTTAGTTACTAAAAAAGCGCCGGATTTTAATGCATCTGCAGTTTTAGAAGATGGATCTATTATTGATAATTTTAATTTATATGATTATTCAAATAATACAATTACTGTATTATTTTTTTGGCCTTTAGATTTTACATTTGTTTGTCCTACAGAAATTATATCATTAAATAAACATTTAAATTCTTTTAATAAAAGAAATGTCAAAATTTTAGGAATATCATGTGATTCACAATTCGTTCATTATGCTTGGCGTAATACCCCTATTAATAAAGGAGGTATAGGACATATTAAATTTATAATGATTTCTGATATTAAAAAAAATATTCAAAAATCTTATGGCATTGAACATCCTGAATTAGGAATAGCATTAAGGGCAGTATTTCTAATAGATAAAAAAAAAATAATTAGACATCAATTAGTAAATGATCTACCATTTGGTAGAAATATAAATGAAATAATTCGTATGATTGATGCTTTAAATCATAATGAAAAATATGGTAATGTATGTCCGGCACAATGGGAAGAAGGTAAAAAAAGTATAAATCCTAATCCTATTGATATAGTTAATTATTTATCTCATCATATAGATGAATTATAATTATTAATACTCATGATGGATAACTAATAATATCAGCACATTGTGCACGATAACGTAATAAATGATCCATTAAAATTATTGCTACCATTGCTTCTCCTATTGGAACAACTCTAATTCCTACACAAGGATCATGTCTTCCTTGTGTAATACAATATGTTTCTTTCCCTAATGAATTAATAGTTTTACATGGTGTTAAAATACTAGAAGTAGGTTTTACTGCAAAATTAACAATAATATTTTGTCCTGTACTAATACCTCCTAAAATTCCTCCTGAGTTATTACTTTTAAATCCATAATTTCTAATTTCATCTCTATAATTACTTCCTAATTTATTTATACAATTAAATCCATCCCCTATTTCAACACCTTTTACTGCATTAATACTCATTAATGCATAAGCTAAATCAGCATCTAACTTGTCAAATACAGGCTCTCCTAATCCTACTGGTACATTATTTATAACAATAGTAATTTTAGCACCTACAGAATCACCACGTTTTTTTAAATAATTAATTTTATTTTTTAATAATTTAACTTGATATTTATTTGGACAAAAAAAAGAATTTTTATTAACTTCTTTCCAATTATCAAAATTACAAATAATATCTCCCATTTGGGATAAATATCCTTTAATTTTTATATTATATTTTATGGATAAATATTTTTTAGCTATAGCACCTGCTGCAACACGCATAGTTGTTTCTCTAGCTGAAGAACGTCCACCACCTCTATAATCACGAATACCATATTTTTTTTCATAAGTATAATCTGCATGTCCAGGACGAAAAATATTTTTAATTTTTTGATAATCTTGAGATCTAACATCCATATTATTTATTAGTAAACCAATACTTGTTCCAGTTGTTAAATCATTAAATACACCAGATAAAATTTTTATCTGATCTAATTCTTGACGTGAAGAAGTATATTTAGATGTTCCTGGTTTGCGTCTATCTAAATCTTTTTGTATATCTATTATCGTTAATGGAATTTTAGGTGGTACACCATCAACTATACATCCTAAAGCCTTACCGTGTGATTCACCAAAAGTTGTAACTGTAAATAATTTTCCAATACTATTACCTGACATAAAAGTTTACTCCTGTAATATTCTATTATATTTTATATATATTATTTATTTTCTATTTTAAATATACCTACTCCTCCATTTTTTATATTTAACCATTGAAAATATATGTCTGGATATTTTTCTATAATTTTTATCATTTTATCTCCAACTTCACAAATTAAAATACCTTTCTTTCTTAAGAAGAAAGGTGACATAGATATTATTTTTTCAATAATTTCTATACCATTGTTTTTAGAAATAAATCCTATTTTAGGTTCATATAAATATTCTTTTGGTAAAAAATTTATATCTTTTTTATTTACATATGGAGGATTACTGATAATTAAATCATAAGTATATTTAGGTAATTTATCAAATAAATTACTACATATAGGAGTAATACGATTTTCTAATCCATGTAATTGAATATTATATTCAACCACATTAATTGCATCTAAAGAAATATCTACAGCATCTATATGTGCGTTAGGAAATAAATATGCACATGCAATAGCAATACACCCACTACCAGTACACAAATCTAATATAAATTTAGGATTTTTATAAGAAGAAATAACAGATTTAAATTTGTTATTAATTAATTCAGAAATAGGAGATCTAGGTATTAATACTCTATCATCAATATATAACTCATGTCCACAAAACCAAGTTTTATTTGTTAAATAAACTACAGGAATTTTCTTTTTTATACGTTTTATAACCAATTCAAAAATAATTTTACGTTCTTTAATAGATAATTTAGATTTATAAACTATATTCCAAATATATGGAGGCAATCCTAATAAAGGTAAAACTAAATTTATAGCTTCATCCCATGGATTATCAGCACCATGCCCATACCATAAATCAGCCATACTAAAACAACTTGCTATCCAACGAACTACATCTTGTATGGAAAAAAGTTCTTTTATTATAATTTTTTTTTTTAAAATTTGGTTTAATTTCATTATCATATATATACCTTATAAAAAATATAATTTAATTATTTAATAAAATATATTTTATGATGTGAAAACTATATCAATTTACTCCCCTGACTGGATTCGAACCAGTGACATACGGATTAACAGTCCGCCGTTCTACCAACTGAACTACAGAGGATTAATAAATATGTAAATAATATATATTATATTTTATTTATATGTCAAGAAAATTCATAATTTTGTATTTAATAAAATATATTTGTAAATTAAAATTTAACTAAATATATTAATTTATAATTTTATATAAAATATTTTTTTATATTTAGTATTATAAATTTTTTAATTTTTGAAAATATGTTTCATATTGTTTATTTATATTAATATTATTATTATTTTGCCATATACCATTATTAATGATTTTATCATTAGGATATAATGTTTCATTATTAATTATTTCTAATGGTAATAATTTTTTTGCTTCTAAATTTGGAGTAGAGAAACCTATTTTTTTTAATATTTTTACAGCAATATCAGGTCTCAATAAAAAATTAATTAGTTTTAAAGCTCCTTTTGGATTTTTTGCATTACTAGGAATTACAAAACTATCCATCCAAAAAATACCACCTTCTTTGGGCCAAATAAATTTTAAAGGTATACCTAATTTTTGAATAGCATAAGCAGATCCATTCCAAATCATTCCTATATTTACAGATCCTTCAATAAAAGGATATCCAGGATTACCAGAATTAAAAGAGATAACATTTGGCATTAATTTTTTTAATTCTATAAAAGCTTTATTAATATAATTAGTATTAGTAGTATTTACTGGTAATTTTAATCTTATTAATGACATTTGAAATACTTCTTTAGCATCATCTGTTAAAGAAATAGATTTATAATATTTTTTATTCCATAAATCATTCCAACTATTAATATGTTTATAATCTATAACTTTTGTATTAATACCTATAGCAGTAGCTCCCCATATATATGGAATAGAATATTCATTATTATAATCAAAAGATTTATTTAAAAATTTAGGATCTAAATTTTTAAAATTAGGTATTTTATTTTTTTCAATTTTTTGTATCATACCCTCATTTTTCATTTTATCTACAAAATATGTTGAAGGAACAACTAAATCATATGATTGTTTTTTATAAATTTTCAATTTAGTAAACATACTTTCATTAGAATCATATGTAGAATAAATAATTTTAATACCTGTTTCTTTAGTAAATTGATTTAAAATTTCTTGAGGAACATATTCTGTCCAATTATAAAAAAAAATAGTATCTTGATAAGATTTTTTTTTATCTAAATATCTTTTTATTGGAAATAATAATATAATTAATAATATACACATTAATCTAAAAAATAAAAACATTTTCATTAAACCTTATAAAATATAAATCATATTTTCATCATAATAGTTTTAATTTCTATATTTTAGGTAAATTAGATATTTTAAAAAAAATTTTAGTTGAATAATTTTTATAATTTTTTAAAAATATTTTTTATAAATTAAACTTATTTAATTAAAATTATTTAAATTTTTTACAAAAAAGTTATTATTTTAATTATATTTTTAATATAAAAATTTTTCTTAAAAAAATTTAATATTTCCTAAAATTAAAAATTTTATTTATTAATTTTTTTAGGAATTAATCCAGTAAATTAAATTAATAAATATTAATTTAAAAATAAAAAAATATTTCTATATATAATATTTTGTATACAATTTACTATAGAAAATAAAATTTTTTTAGCAGAAATCATTTTTTTATATAATCTTATTATTTTATTTTAAATAAAATATTAAATTTTTTAAAAATCCTAAATTAAAATGTTAATATTTTCTTTTAATAAAGAAGTAATCATTATTGCTTTAATTATATGAATTTTATTTTCTGCTTGTTGGAAAATAATACTTTTATCAGATTCAAAAACATCATTTGTTATTTCTATCCCATTATATAAATTGTATTTAGATATGATGTTCTTATTAAATAATTTTCTATAATGATTATATAAATGTAATGAAGGTAAACAATGCATAATTTTAACATTATCATTTTCACTTTTTTCTATAATTGATTTATTAACTTGATAATTGTATAAAAGTTTTATTTTATTATCCCATAATGTAAGTGAGTTTTTTTCACTCATAGATAACCAAATATCTGTATAAATAAAATCAGTATTTTTTACACCTATATTTATATTATCAGTAATATGAATATTATTACAATATTTAATTTTTTTTATTATATTTTTAATGTAAAAATTATTCTTAAATTCAAGTTTTTGTGGAGAAATTAGATATAATGTAAAACCAATTATCATTGATGCTTCCATAAGACTATAAGATATATTATTATTTATATCACCTATATAAGATAATTTAATTTGATCTATGTTTTTATTTTTTAAATTTTCTTTAATAGTTAATAAATCTGATAATATTTGAATAGGATGTAATTCATTTGTTAATCCATTCCATATCGGAATTGTTGAATATTTAGCTAGTGTTTCAATATTTTTTTGATTTTGTCCTCTATATTCTAATCCATGATACATTTTACTTAGAATCCTAATAGAATCTTTTAATGATTCTTTATAACCTATATGACTATCTTTTATATTTAAAAAAGTAATATTTGCTCCTTGATCAAAACAAGCTATTTCAAAAGCACATCTAGTGCGTGTAGAATTCTTTTCAAATATAAGAATAATATTTTTATCAATTAATAATTTTTTTTCTTTAAAATTTTTTTTATTATATTTTAATTTTCTTGAAATTGTAATTAATTCATAAAGATCTTTTTTAGAAAAATCTGATAATTTTAAAAAATGTTTATTGTAAAATTGATTCATAATATAAATCCTTTCTTTTAAAATTATAAAATATTATAAATTTTTAATTAAAAAAAATTTTTGTAATAATTCTGTTTTTAATATTTTACTTTTTTTTAATTTTTGTAAATTTTTTTTTATAATTATTTTTGGTGCTTTAGACAAAAAAGATTGATTTTTAATATTTTTATTTAAAAAATTAATTATTTTTTGATTATCATTTATTTTTTTATTTATTTTATCTAATAATTTTTTTTGATCAATAATTTTATTATTTAATTGAATAGCAAATTCAATATTATTAATATTATTAATAAAAGTTTTATCAGGAAAATTAATATCTTTTTTTAGAAAAAAAATTTTATTAAGATTTACAAATTTTTTAAAAATATTTATATATTGTTTTAAAAAAGTATGAAATTTATTATTTATGTTTCTTATATATAAATTAATTCTTGTTTTATTTTTAATATTCATCTCTGCTCTATAATTACGGATAATAGTAATTATATTGATAAATGTATTAAAAATATTTATAATTTTTTTTTCTATAAAAACATCATTCAATTTAGGAAAAGATTGAATCATAATACTATTTTTATTTTTTTGATTTGGAATTATTTTTTGCCATATTACTTCAGTAATAAATGGAATTATTGGATGAGATAATCTTAATAAGGATTCAAAAAGATTATATAATGTATAATGTATACTAATACATTTTAATTGATCATTTTCTTGAAAAATTATTTTACTATATTCTAAATACCAATCACAAAATTTATTCCATATAAAACTATATAAAATATTAGTTGCGTTATCAAAACGATATTCATTTAATGCTTTTGTATAATTTTTAATAACTAAATAATATTCAGACCAAATCCATCTATCGATAATAGATAAATTTTTTTTTGTTTTTATAAATTCATATTTTATATTTTTTAAGATAAAAATACTTGCATTCCAAATTTTATTACAAAAATTTCTATAACCTTCTAATCTTGTTAGATCCCAATAAATATCACGACCTGTAGATGATAATGCAGCTAATGTAAATCTTAAAGCATCTGCACCATAAATTTTGTTATCCACAGGTAAATTATTTTTAAATTTTTTTGTTTTTTTTATATAAGAATTACCCTCAATAAAATACATAGGATTAATTACATTACCTTGAGACTTTGACATTTTATTACCCTTATTATCTCTTATTAAGCCTGTTAAAAAAATATTTTTAAAAGGGATTTGAGATATATTATTTTTATTTTTAACAAAATACATTGTCATCATTATCATTCTAGATATCCAAAAAAATATAATATCAAAACCACTTATAATAACATTGGTAGGATGAAAGAAAAAAAAATTTTTATTATCAGGCCAATTTAAAGTAATAAATGTCCATAAACTAGAAGAAAACCAAGTATCTAATACATCAGTATCTTGTGTTAAAGAAATATTTTTATCTAAATTATATTTTTTTCTAATTTCTTCTTCATTATTCCCTACATAAATATTATTTTTTATATCATACCACGCTGGTATTTTATGTCCCCACAATAATTGACGAGATATACACCAATCTTGAATATTGTTCATCCATGCATAAAACATATTTTTATATTTTTCAGGAAAAAATATGATTTGTTTATCTTTTACTGCATTAATTGCTTCTTGAGATAAAACTTTAGTTTTTAAATACCATTGATCAGTTAACATAGGAATAGTAATAGTATTACTTCGAATACTAAAAGGAACTAATGTATATTTTATTTCATATTTATCTAATAAATTTTTGTGAATTATTTCATTTATTACTATCTTTCTTGCTTTAATGAAATTTATTTTTTGTAAATTTTTAGGAATATTGTTATTAAAATTTATAATATTTTTTTTATTATTTAATATTTGGTAAGTTGTTAAAATATTTCCATTTAAATCTAAAATATTAATTAAAGGTAAATTATGTTTAATTGCTATTTCATAATCATTAAAATCATGAGCAGGACTAATTTTTACACATCCTGTACCTTTTGTAATTTTCGCATAATTATCAGCAATAATAGGTATTTGACGATGTATTATAGGAACAATTACAAATTTACCAATTAAACTATTATATCTTTTATCTAGTGGATTAACTGCTATAGCAATATCTGCTAATAAAGTTTCAGGTCTAGTTGTAGCTACTATTAAATAATTTTTTTTATTTAAAGTTAAAGTTTTGTCTGCAAATAAATATTTTATATACCATAAATTTGTTTTAATTTTTTTGTGTTTTATTTCTAGATCTGATATAACAGTTTTAAGTTTTAAATCCCAATGTATTAATCTTTTTTTTTTATAAATTAAATTATTATTATAAAGAATAATAAAAATATTTTTAACAGATTTAATAAATTTTTTATCCATTGTAAATCTTGTTTTTTCCCAATCCGTAGATAAACCTAAACGTTTCATTTGATCATAAATGATTTTACAATATTTATTTTTCCATTTCCAAATATTATTTAATAAAAATTTTTTACTGTAACAATTTTTTGTTTTTCCAGTTTTATTGAAAATTTTTTGTTCTATCAAATTTTGAGTTGCAATACCTGCATGATCTATTCCTACTTGACATAGTATATTTTCCCCTAACATTCTATGATAGCGTACTAAAATATCAATTAATGTGTATTGTAATGCATGCCCTATATGTAAATAACCTGTAATGTTAGGTGGTGGTACCATAATAGAAAAACATTCTTTAGAATTATCAAAATTATTTTTTAATAAATTATTTTTTTCCCAATAATTATAAATTTTTTGTTCAAATATTTTTGGATTATATATTTTTCCCATAATAAAAAATATCCTATATAAATAAAATTTATGTCAAAATTAATATTAATGATTATTATATTTGTGTTTGATTAATTAAAAATTGACTTAACATATTAATTGGTCTTCCTGAAGCAATAGCTTTATTATTTATGTAATACCATGCTGTACCAGCTATATCTATATGAGCCCAATTATATTTTTTAGTAAATTTAGATAAAAAACAAGCTGCAGTAATTGCTCCTGCAATACCACTACTACTATTAATTAAATCGGCAAAATTAGATTTTAATTGATTAAAATAACTAATATCATCAATAGGTAATTCCCAAACACGATCATCTGTTTCTAATGAAGCTTTTATAATTTTATTAGATAATATTTTATTATTAGCCATTAAACCACTTATATTATTACCTAATGCAATAACACATGCTCCTGTTAGGGTCGCTATATCAATTACATATTTAGGATTATATTTTTCAATATAAGTTAATATATCACATAAAATTAAACGTCCCTCTGCATCTGTATTTGTAATTTCTACAGTAATACCAGATAATGTTTTTATAATATCACCAGGCCTATATGCATTACTATCTGGCATATTTTCACATCCAGCTAAAATAGCTATAATATTTATAGGTAATTTTAATTCAGCTATTGTATGTATAGTACCATATACTGCTGCTGCACCACACATATCATATTTCATTTCACCCATATTAGTACTTGGTTTTAAAGATAAACCACCTGAATCAAAAGTAATTCCTTTGCCTAATAATACTATAGGTTGTGATTTATTGTTATTCTGATATTTTATTATTGATATAAAAGGTTTATTTTTTGATCCTTTACTTACTGCTAAATAAGCATTCATACCTATTTTTTTGATATTTTTTATATTAATAATTTTTACGGAAATATTTTTATATTTTGTTGTTAATTTTTTTGCTTTTTTTGATAAATATTTAGGAGTACATATATTTGGAGGCAAGTTAGCTAAATCTTTAGCTTTTTTTATACCTAAATTAATAGCTTTAGAATGTTTAATAGCAGTATGATAAATATTGTCATTAGTATTAGTAATAATAAATTTTATTTTTGTTTTAAAATAAGTTTTGTTTTTTTTAAATCTGTTATATTTATAAATATTATGTTCAATTATATCTATTGTATCTCTTATATTCCAATATAAATCAAGATTATTTATTTTTAAATCTGTAAGATACCAATTAATTTCTTTAAAAGAAGATTTTTTTAAAATATTGATAGTATTACATACAATTAATTTATTTTTATTTCTATTAAGTTTATTTTGAATACCACAACCAATAATTAAAATTTTTTTACATAAAACATTAGGAATATTATATAAAATAATGCTTTGATTAATTTTACCTTGTATATTATTTTCTTTTAGAATATTTAATATATAATTATTAGATATTTGATTTATTTTTTTTGTAATTTTAGAAAATTTATATGTTTCATATATAGGTATTACTATACTGTCTAATAGTATTTTATTTGGGAAAATAATTTTATCTGTTATATATTCCATTTTTTATTTCCTATAATAGAGTATTTTAATAATTTAAATTAAATATTGATTTTAATTTAAATTATGATGTATAATAAATAATATTATATAAAAAATATATATTTATTAGATAATGTTATTATATAACATTATCTAGTGATATTTTATAAATAATTTATAATTAATAATTACAAAAACATTTAAAAATTTTTAAATTATTTTAAATTTTTTTAAAAAAAATAAAATTCCCCCCTTGATGCATTAATATGTGGCCCCATTTTCCTTTTCATTAGGGATTTTTATTTATACAAATTAAATTAAATATTTTTGTATATTAAATTTCATACCATAAATGGTAAATAAATGTATAGGAGATTCTAATATGAGTAAAATAATAGGTATTGACTTAGGCACCACTAATTCTTGTGTGGCAGTTATAGATGGGAATAAACCTAGAGTTTTAGAAAATGCAGAAGGAGATAGAACTACTCCGTCTGTAATTGCTTATACAAAAGATGGAGAAATTTTAGTAGGACAACCAGCAAAACGTCAAGCGATTACTAATCCTAAAAATACTCTTTTTGCTATTAAAAGATTAATTGGAAGAAGATTTAATGATGAAGAGGTACAACGTGATATTAAAATAATGCCATATAAAATTGTAGAATCTAATAATGGTGATGCTTGGATTGACATTGAAGGGAAAAAAATGGCACCACCACAAATTTCTGCTGAAGTTTTAAAAAAAATGAAAAAAACTGCTGAAGATTTTTTAGGCATTAAAGTAAATGCTGCTGTTATTACAGTACCTGCATATTTTAATGATGCTCAACGTCAAGCTACAAAAGATGCAGGTAAAATAGCAGGATTAGAAGTAAAAAGAATTATTAATGAACCTACAGCTGCTGCATTAGCATATGGATTAGATAAAGGCAAAGGAAATCGTATTATAGCAGTTTATGATTTAGGTGGAGGAACTTTTGATATTTCTATTATTGAAATAGATGATGTTGATGGTGAAAAAACTTTTGAAGTATTATCAACAAATGGAGATACTCATTTAGGAGGAGAAGATTTTGATAGTAGAATTATTAATTACCTAGTAACTGAATTTAAAAAAGATCAAGGAATAGATTTAAAAAATGATCCATTAGCTATGCAAAGATTAAAAGAATCTGCTGAAAAAGCTAAAATTGAATTATCTTCAACACAACAAACTGATATAAATTTACCTTATATTACTGCAAATTCTTCAGGACCACAACATTTAAATATAAAATTAACAAGAGCTAAATTAGAATCTTTAGTAGAAGATTTAGTAGATCAATCAATAAAACCAGTTAAAATGGCTTTAAAAGATGCTAATTTAACTGTTTCAGATATTAATGATATAATTTTAGTAGGTGGACAAACTCGTATGCCTATGGTTCAAAGTAAAGTTACATTATTTTTTAATAAAGAACCAAGAAAAGATGTTAACCCTGATGAAGCAGTAGCTATAGGTGCCGCAGTACAAGGAGGAGTATTAGCTGGTGATGTAAAAGATGTTTTATTATTAGATGTAACTCCGTTATCTTTAGGTATAGAGACTATGGGTGGTGTAATGACACCATTAATTAATAAAAATACAACTATTCCTACAAAACATAGTCAAGTGTTTTCAACAGCAGAAGATAATCAGTCTTCTGTAACTATTCATATTTTACAAGGAGAACGTAAAAAAGCTAATGATAATAAATCATTAGGACAATTTAATTTAGATGGAATTAGTCCAGCTCCTAGAGGCATACCTCAAATAGAAGTAACATTTGATATAGATGCAGATGGAATACTTCATGTTTCTGCAAAAGATAAAAAAAGTGGTAAAGAACAAAAAATTACTATACAGGCATCATCAGGTTTAAATAAAGAAGAAGTTGAAAAAATGATAAGAGATGCAGAAGCTAATAGTGAATCTGATCGTATTTTTGAAGAATTAGTTAAAATACGTAATGAAGGTGATCAACTTATACATAGTACTGAAAAAAAACTTAAGGAATTAGATAATCAAATTAAAAAAGAAGATAAGTTAATAATAAAAAATGCTATTAATGAATTAAATAAAGTTCTTAAAACAGAAAATAAAGATGACATACAAAATAAAATACAAAAAATAATTGAGTTATCTAGTAGTATTATGAATATAAATCAAGATAATAATAATATTAAAAAAGAAAATAATAATAATGTAAAATCTGAAAATGAAAATGAAAATAATGAAGTTGTAGATGCTGAATTTGAAGAAGTAAAAGATAAAAAAAAATAATTATTTAATTATTTTGTAAATACATATATTTAAATATATTATTAATACCGTTTATCAATTAATAATCGGTATTAATAAAATTATGGGATTAGGACAGTATATTTATTATGGCAAAAAAAGATTATTATGATATTTTAGGTATTAGCAAAAATGCTGAAGATCGTGAAATTAAAAAAGCATATAAACGTTTAGCTATAAAATTTCACCCAGATCGTAATCCCGGAAATAAAAATGCTGAAGATAAGTTTAAAGAAATAAAACAAGCTTATGAAGTCTTAAGTGATTCAAAAAAAAGAACTGCTTATGATCAATATGGACATGCTGCTTTTGAACAAGAAAATATAAATAATACAACTGATTTTAGTGATATTTTTGGAGATGTTTTTGGAGATATATTTGGTAATTCAAGAACAAATCAAAGACCTAAAAAAGGTGCTGATTTAAAATATTTAATTGAAATTTCATTAGAAGAAGCAATTACAGGTATAACAAAAGAAATTAAAATTCCTATTTTAAAAAATTGTAATTATTGTAATGGGACAGGAGCACAACATGGTTCATTACAAAAATGTTATACATGTAATGGTCATGGACAAATACAAATGAGTCAAGGTTTTTTTACTGTACAACAAACTTGTCCTAAATGTCATGGACAAGGTAATTTTATTAAAAATCCTTGTTTTTATTGTAAAAGTAAAGGTAAATTAGAATCTTATAAAACTTTATCAGTAAAGATACCGAGTGGAATTGATACTGGAGATCGCATTAGATTAAACGGTGAAGGAGAGATAGGTTCAAATGGAATTTCTGGAGATTTATATATAGAAATTAAAATTAAAAAACATCATTTATTTATTAGAGAAGGTAATAATTTATATTGTGAATTACCTATTAGTTTTATAATAGCTACATTAGGGGGAAATATAAAGATACCTACATTAAATGGTTATGTAAAATTAAAAATTCCTGAAGGTACTCAAACAGGAAAAATGTTTAGAATACGTAATAAAGGAATAAAATTAACTAAAAGAAGTAGTATTCCTGGCGATTTACTATGTAAAATAATAATTGAAACTCCAACTAATTTAAACAAAAAACAAAAAGATATTTTATATCAATTAAATGAAAATTTTCATGAATTTTCTAATTATAAAAATTTTCCTAAAATAAAAAAATTTTTAGAAAAAATTAAAAATTTTTTTTATAAGATAAAAATCTAATAACAACAGAGGGTATAAAAAATAAATTTATTTTTTATACCCTCTGTTGTTATTATTTAAATATTAATCCATAACAAAATTTATATTTTTTACCTAAATAACAAAAACATTTTTCATTTCGTCCTATTTTTTTTGAAAAAAATTTATATCATTTAAATATTTATTTTTTATTTACAGAAATATTAGTTTTATCATTTAATAATAATTAAATGATTTTGTTTTAAACTTTTATTTAAAACTATATTTTTTTTTTAAAAACATTGTAGTTTTATTATTTTTTGAATTTTTTTATTATCTATTTTACTTAAAGTAATAAGTACTTTTTTTTTAAAGTTATATAACATATTATTAAACATAAAAAAAGATTCACGTTTATATTCTTGTTTTGGATCTTTTTGAGCATAACCTCTTAAATGGATTCCTTGTTTTAAACATTCTATAGTTGAAAGATGTTCTTTCCATAAATTATCTAAATTTTGTAAAATAATATTTTTTTCAAAAATATTTACATATTTTTTCTCTAAAACAGAAATTTTTTTCAAATATTTTTTTTCTGTAAAATCAATAATTTTTTTGATAATAGAATTTTTATTAAATTTTTTTTGATTTTTTTTTTGATATTCATCAATCCAAATTTTAATTGGTAATTCAATATGAAAAATATTTTTAAAATAAATTTCTAATTTTTTAAAATTTAATTTTTCTTTAATAAAAGAATTAGATTTTAAATAATTATTTATTATATTTGTAAATATATCAATTTTAAAATTTCTAATAATTTGAGTAAAATTTAATGATTTTAATAATGTATTTCTTTGTAAATATATAATTAAACGTTGATCATTAATAATATCGTCATATTCAATTAATTGTTTACGTATTTCAAAATTATAACTTTCTACTTTTTTTTGTGCATTAGATATAGCTTTAGTAATCCAGGGATGTTCAATACAATCATTGGCATTCATCCCTAATTTATTCATCAAAAATAACATATTTTTTGGTGCAAAAATACGCATTAAAGAATCTTCCATCGATAAATAAAATCTAGATATACCAGGATCACCTTGTCTTCCAGCACGACCTCTTAATTGATTATCAATTCTTCTTGATTCATGACGTTCAGTACCTATTACATATAAACCTCCTAATTTTATAATTTCATTATGTTTTATCTGCCATTCTAATTTCAATTTTTCAATTTTATTAAAACTAAATTTTTTATCTATTAAAAGATTACCACCTAAAACAATATCTGTTCCTCTACCAGCCATATTAGTTGCAATTGTTACTGCTTTTTTTATACCTGCTTGTGCTATAATTTCTGCTTCTTTTACATGAAATTTAGCATTTAAAATATTATGTTTTATACCTATTTTTTTTAATTTTTTAGATATCAATTCTGATTTTTTTATCGAAATAGTACCAACCAATACAGGTTGACCTTTTGAATTTTTTTCTTTTATATCATTAATAATTGCATTTATTTTTTCTTTTTTAGTTAAATAAATTAAATCTGGAAGATCTTTTCTAATCATAGGTTTATTAGTTGGAATAATTATTGTATCTAATTTATATATTTCTTTAAATTCAAAAGATTCTGTACTAGCAGTACCTGTCATGCCTGATAATTTTTTATATAGTCTAAAATAATTTTGAAATGTAATAGACGCAAGAGTTTGATTTTCATTATTAATTTTAACATTTTCTTTTGCTTCTATTGCTTGATGTAATCCTTCTGACCATCTTCTACCTTCCATTAATCTTCCAGTATGTTCATCTACTATTATAACTTTATTATTTTTTAATATATAATCTACATTTTTTTTAAAAAGTTTATGTGCTCTTAATGCAGAAATAATATGATGCAAAATAATTATATTATTATTAGAGTATAAAGATTCACCTATATTAATTATTTTTTTTTTTGTTAAAAATTTTTCTAAAAAAATTAAACCTTTTTCTGTTAAATATACTTGACGAGATTTTTCATCTATAAAAAAATGTCCTTTACCTGTATATAAATTAGAATCTTCTTGTTTTTGATATATTAATCTAGGAATAATATGGTTTATTTTAATATATAATTCTGAATTATCTTCAGTAGGTCCTGATATAATTAAAGGTGTACGAGCTTCATCAATTAATATCGAATCAACCTCATCTATAATAGCAAAATTTAAACCACGTTGTACTTTATTATTATAATCAAAAACCATGTTATCTCTTAAAAAATCAAATCCAAATTCATTATTGGTCCCATATGTAATATCTGCTTTATATGCATTTTTTTTTTCTTTTAATGATATATTAGATATATTAAGACCTACAGTTAAACCTAAAAATTCGAATAGCATTCTATTATTTTGCGCATCACGTTGAGCTAAATAATCATTTACAGTAACAATATGAACTCCTTTATTAGTTAAAGCATTTAAATAAGCTGGTAATGTAGATGTTAATGTTTTTCCTTCACCAGTTTTCATTTCTGCTATACAATTATTATTTAAAACAATACCTCCAATTAATTGAACATCAAAATGACGCATATTAAACATTCTTTTACTAGCTTCTCTAACTGTCGCAAAAGCTTCTGGAAGAATATTTTTTAAAGTAAAGTTATTTTGTAATTTTTTTTTAAAAAATATAGTTTTATTTTGTAATTCAAAATTAGTTAAATTTTCAAATTCTTTTTCCATATTATTAATAGTGTTTACTATTTTTTGAACACATTTTAAAATATTATCATTATTGCTACCAAAAATTTTAGTAAAAATTTTTTTTAACATATAAATACTCTTAATAAGAGATATGATTGTATAATTATAAATATTATTTATTATGTATTTTAATTAAATATAAAAAATATTTATAATTCTTTTTATTAAAAATTAAATGGATAAAAAAAATATGCGTAATAATAAATTATTATTAATTAATAAATTTTTTCAACAAAAATATTATTCATCTTATACAAAAATACTATATAAAATATATATACATACAAATATTCTAATAAAAATTAATAAAATTATCAAAAAATATTTACCAATAAAATTACATAATTGGTATAATATTAAAAATGTAAAAAATAATATTTTAATCATAGAAACAAATAATGCTAGTTCTATGTTCAGATTATTATCTGAAAAATCAAATATTTTATTTTACGTAAAAAAATATGTTATTCCTTCTTTAAAGAAAATAGATATTAAAATTAATCCTATTTTTTCAAAAAAAAATTTAAAAAAAAAAAAAACAGAATTAAAAAAAAATATATTAAGTAAATTTAGTGCTAACTTATTACTTCATGTTTCAAAAAAAAGTTCAACAAAATTACGTTTAACAATAGAAAAATTTATTAAAATAGCAAATAATTAAATATAAAATTTTTTATATAAAATTATTAAAATTTTATTTAGTTAAAGATAAAATTTTAATAATTAAATTATAAAAGGATAATCCTGCCTTTTGTGCTGCTATAGGATATAAACTTTTTGGTGTCATTCCTGGAATACTATTTATTTCTAATAATCGAAAATTTTTTTTTTCATCTAAAATCACATCAATTCTCCCCCATGCTCTACAGTTTAAAACTTTCCAAGCTTTCAAAATTATATCTTCTAACTCTTTTTCTTTATTTTTATTTAAACCACTAGGACAAAAATATTTAGTAGTATTTAAATAATATTTAGATTGATAATCATAAAAAATATTTGAATATCCTATTTTAATAGGAGGTAATATTTTATTATTTAATATTCCTACTGTATATTCTGTTCCTTTTACATATTTTTCAATTAAAAGATTATTATCATATACGAATGATTTTTCTAGTATATTAAATAAATTATCCATATGATTAACTTTAAAAATACCTAAACTAGATCCATTACAATTGGGTTTGATAATAACAGGTAATGTTATTTGTAAAATTTTTTTTTCTATCGTTAAATAATTTTTTTTAATAAAATCTTTTTTATTTAATAGAAAATATGGATAAATAATAGGTAATCCATGCTCTTTCCAAATAATTTTTGTTAAAAATTTATTTATAGTTATTGCTGAAGATAATATCCCACTTCCAGTATAAGGAATATTTAAATACTCTAATATTCCTTGCACAGTTCCATCTTCACCTCCTTTGCCATGTAAAGCTATAAAAGCTTTTTTAAATCCATATTTTTTTAAATATAATAATGGGAAAGTAATAGGATCTATTCCAATAACATTAATTCCTGATTTTTTTAAAGTATTTAAAATTGATTTACCAGATTTTAAAGATATTTCTCTTTCTAGAGAACTACCTCCAAATAAAACAACTATTTTATTAGACATATTTAAAATAAAACTTATTAATTAATTTAATATTTTTTGTTTTAGAATTTATTTTTTATAAAAAATGATGATAAATTATTAATATCACCAGCTCCTTGAAAAATTAATATTTCATTCCCTTCTAATTTAGAAAAAATATAATGTGTAATACTATAATAATCTGTTAATTTTATATATTGAGAAATAATAATACCTAATTCATTTATCTTTTTAGATAAAAATTTACTATCAGAATTTTTGATAAAATTTTCTCCTGCTGAATAAACTTTTAATAAAAATAATTTATCAACTTTAGATAATACTTTAATAAATTCATCTAATAAATTTTTGGTTCTTGAATAACGATGAGGTTGAAAAACCATTATTAATTTTTTATTTGGCCATATTTTACGTGCTGTATTTATAGTTACGTTTATTTCAGTTGGATGATGTCCATAATCATTAATAATTAATACATTACATTGGCATGATATTTTTTTTTTAAGATAAATTGTACCTAAAATATCAAATCTTCGTATAATTCCATGAAAATTTTTTAATGATTTTAAAATAATTTTATTATTTAAATTATTAAATTTTGCAGTAGCAAATGCTGCTGTTGCATTTAATGCATTATGATATCCAGGAATACTTAAGTTAATTTTAAAAGATAAATATGTTTTTTTTTCTAATATATAAAATTGACTTTTATAACCAATTTGTTTGTAATTATATAATTGTATATCAGCATTTTTATTAAAACCATATGTAATAATATTTTGTTTAATATTAAATTTATTTTTTTTTATTAAATCATAATTATTAATATTATCTATACAAATAATTATGCAACCATAAAATGGTATTTTTTTTAAAAATTTTAAAAATGTTTTTTTTAAAACCTCTATGTTATTTTTATAACAATCTAAATGTTCATTTTCAATATTTGTTATTATATTAATAGTTGGTTTTAAATATAAAAATGATTTATCACTCTCATCTGCTTCTGTAATAAAATATTTGCCAGAACCTAAATAAGCATATTCTTTAGAAAATTTTAAGATCCCCCCATTTATAAATGTAGGATCTAATCCAGATAATCTGTATATTTCATAAATCATAGCTGTAGTTGTAGTTTTACCATGTGTACCTGTAATGGTAATTCCATAGTAAAATTTCATCAATTCTACTAACATTTGTACTCTACTAATTATAGTAATATTTAATTTTTTTGCAATAACTAATTCTGGATTATTATTTTTAATAGCACTAGATTTAACAATAAGATCTATATTATTTGTAATATTTTTAATTTTATGTTCGAAATAAATATTAATACCTAATGAAATTAAATTTTTTGTAATAAAATTAGAAATTAAATCTGAACCACTAACTCTAAATCCCTGTTTTACTAAAATTTTTGCGATTCCTCCCATGCCAGAACCACCAATACCAATTAAATATATATGATTAATATTTCTCATTTTTGGTATTTTTTGAAAATTTATTATACTAGACATATTTTTTATATATTTGAATTTAAATATTAATTAATTTTTATTTTATTTAATTCTTCATAAATTAATTCTGTAGAATTAATTATAGATAAACTACAAGTTTTATTTATCATGTTTATAATTTGATTTTTATTAAGATTTAATATTAAATTAGCAATTTTATTATAATTTATATTATTTTGTTCAAAAATTTTAGCTATTCCTATATTTTTTAAATATATTGCATTAAAATATTGTTGTTTGTCTTTATGTTGAAAAGGTATAAAAATAGCAGGTAGCCCTATTGCAGTAATCTCACTAACAGTCATAGCTCCTGACCTACATATGATTATATCAGCCCATTCATATGCTTTATGAATATCTTGTATATATTCTTTAATAATGATATTACTAATAATATTATATTTTTTATATTTACAAAATATTTTTTTAAAATTACCTTTCCCTACTTGATGTAAAATAAATATTTTATTTTTTAAAATTTTAGCTAGATTTACACCTATTTTATTTATTATATGTGCTCCTTGACTTCCTCCTGTAATTAATAAATGAATTGGTTTGTGAATTTCAAAAAATTTTTTTTTATATAAAGATAATTTAATAATATTACAATCTAAGGGATTACCTACCAATATAGCATTAGTAAATGTATTAGGATATGCTTGCATAGTTTTAGTTGCTATTTTATATAAAATTTTATTTGTCATACCGGAAACATTATTTTGTTCATGTATTACTAACGGTATCCGACATAACCATGCTGCTAATCCACTAGGTCCTGAAATATAACTACCCATTGTTAGTATTATATGTGGTTTATATTTTTTATAAATTAAAATAGATTTATAAGTTGATATTATTAATTTAATAATAGTAAAAATGATTGAAAAAATATATTTTTGTTTTTAAATCTATAAAATTTTATTAAATAAATATGTATATTTTTTTTAGGAATAATTTGTGCTTCCATCCTAGAATCTGTTCCTAACCAACGTACTTCCCAACCTTTATTTTTTAAAATATATGCTATATTTAAAGCTGGATTGATATGTCCCCTAGTACCTCCAGCTACTATAAGAATTTTTTTTTTCATTTTATTAAAATTTAATATTTAAAATATTTAAATTATAAATTTTTTTACAGAAGTATATGTATATTTATGTATTTTTTTTACTATTTTAATAAATTCATTTCCACGATGTTTAAAATTTTTAAATTGATCAATACTAGAACATGCTGGAGATAATAATACAATATCTCCAAATTTTACTAATTTAATAATTTTTTTTACTCCTTCATGTATTGTTTTTACTATTATTGCTCGAGGGAAAATAGGTAATATTTTTTCGCTTAATTTACCAAAACAAAGAATTTTTATATTATTTTTTTTTTGTAAATATTTTTTTAATAAAGATAAGTTACAATTTTTGTCATAACCTCCTAAAAATAACCAAATTCTTTTTTTTCTATGTAAATACTCTAAAGCAGCTTTTGTACTACTAATATTAGTTGATTTTGAATCATTAATCCAAGTTACTCCATTTTCTTTATGAATAATTTGTAATATATGATCCATATTTTTATAATTATTAATTTCTTTAAAAAAATTTTTTTTAGAAATTTTTAATATATCTGTGACAGCTAATACAGCTAAAAAATTTAAATAATTATGGATGCCAATTAATTTAGTTTTATTAAAATTAAATATTTTTTTATTATTTATTTTTAAATAAATATTTTTTTTACTAAAAAATAAATTATATGTGCCTAAAAATTTACCAAATGTAATATATTTTTTCTCATTATAAAATTTTTTAGGATAACATAATATATCATCAGCATTATATATGCAAATATCGGCATTTTTATAAATACGTAATTTAAAATTACGGTACTGTTCAATACCTAAAGGATATCTATCCATGTGATCTTGTGAAATATTTAAAATTATAGCAATATATATATTTAATTTTTTAACTGTTTCTAATTGGAAACTAGATATTTCTAAAATATAAAAATCTTTTTTAAAAGATAAAAGATCCATTACTGGATATCCAGTATTACCTCCAATACTAACCTGAAAATTATTTTTTTTCATAATATTAGTAATCATATTAGTTACAGTGCTTTTACCATTAGTACCTGTTATAGCTATTAGAGGAGTAGTATTATAACGAGCAAATAATTCCATATCTCCTATAATTTCAATATTTTTTTTTTGAGCTTTTAATATTAAATTATTAAATATTGATATACCGGGACTTAAAATAATTAATTGAGAATTAAGTATCCAATTCTTATTTAAAGAACCAAGATGATATGGTACATATAAAGGTATTTTTTTTAGTAAGTAAGAATCATTACGTTCATCCATAACAGTTGGGATAATTTTTTTTTTTAATAAAAATCTTAAACAAGATATACCTGTTATACCTAAACCTATAATAAGTATTTTTTTATTCATTTTCGTATGTTGTCAAATATTATATTATTATAAAAGTAAACAATATTAATATTAATGAAATAATCCAAAATCTAATAATAATACAAGGTTCTAAAATCCCTTGTAATTCATAATGATGATGCAAAGGAGCCATTAAAAAAAATCTTTTTTTCGTATATTTAAATTTTATTAACTGAATAATAACAGAAATTGATTCAATAATAAATATACCACACATTATAAGAAATAAGAATTCTTGTTTTATAAAAATTGCAATTATTGAGATCATGCAACCTAAAGATAATGAACCTACATCTCCCATAAAAATTTTTGCAGGATATGCATTATACCATAAAAATGCTAATCCAGAACCAACTATAGATAAACAAATAATTATTAATTCTGTAGAATTTTTTATATAAACAAAATTAAAATATTTAGAAAAATATACATTTCCTGTAAAATAGGATAAGCAAGTTAAACCTAATGAAATAAAAATAATAGGCATAATTGCTAAACCATCTAACCCATCAGTTAAATTTACAGAATTACTAATTATTATTATAATAAAATAATATATTATTATATATAAAATAATATTTAAATTATATTTAATAATTTTATGTGTAAAAGGTATAATAAATTGTATATATAACTCTTTTTTATTATTTATTAATATAAATAATATAAAAAAAATATTAACAATTGATTGTAAAAAAATTTTTTTATATGCAGTCAATCCTATTGAATTTTTTAAAATAATTTTATAAAAATCATCTATAAAACCAATTATAGAATATAAAAATGTTATAAATAATATATATAAAATATATTTATTAGATAAATCTGACCAAAGAATTACAGAAATAAAGATAGATAGTAATATAATAATCCCTCCCATAGTAGGGGTTTTTTTTTTAGCAAAATGTGTAATTGGACCATTTTTTCTAATTATTTGAGAAATTTTTTTTTTATAAAAATAATTAATAAAAATTGGAATTAAAAAAAATGTAATACTAAATGATGTTATAAATGTCATTATAGAACGTATTTTAAAATTTATAAAAAAAAAATTTACATATTTTAAATAATTTTTAAAATAAGTAAACAGTATTATTAACATTTTAATTTCTCCAATAACATTTCAATTAATATTTCTATTTTATTTTTACGTGACCCTTTAAACAAAATAGTATAATTATTAAAATTTTTAATCATTAAAAATAATTTCTCTACTAGTATATTTTTATAAAAACAATGTTGTGCTTTTATATTATTTTTAGTACAATAATAACTATACTTACCAATACTAAAAACATAATCTATATTAGATTTTAAAATTAATTCTTTTATTTTTTTATGATAAAAAATAGTATAAACACCTAATTCTAACATATCACCAATAACCAAAATTTTTTTACCAGAAAAATTTTCTAAAATATTGATAGCTATATTTACTGAATTTGGATTTGCATTATAAGTATCATTTATAATAAGTTTATTATTATCAATAATAATTGGATACATTCTTCCTTTAATAGATTTAAAATTTTTTAATCCAATTGCTATATCTTTTAAAGTAGATCCTACAGAAAATGATAATGTTGCTGATGCTAATGCATTATTAATATTATGTATTCCTCCACCAATAAGAAATAATGTAATTAATATTTTACCTATAGGAGAAATTAATAAAAATGTAATTTTATTAGGTAAAATAATTATATTTTTAGCAAAAAAATCTGCTTTACTATTTTGTAAAGAAAAAGTTAAGATATTACTATCTTTATTTAATTTTTCAAAAATTTTTTTTTGATTTTTATCATCATAATTAATAACTGCAGTTCCTTTATTTTTTAAATATTTAAAAATATCACTTTTATTTTTAATAATATTTTTTAAAGATTTAAAACCTTCTAAATGTGATTCTGATATATTATTAATTAATGCAATATTAGGTTTTACTAAATTAGCAATATAAGAAATATCATTAATTTGATTTCCTCCTATTTCAATTACTGCATACTTATATTTATTTTTTAACTTTATTAAAGTTAAAGGTACACCAATATGATTATTCATATTTTTTTTAGTAAAAATAGTTTTATTTTTATTCTTTAAAATAGATACAGTCATTTCTTTAACTGATGTTTTGCCAGATGATCCAGTAATACCAATTACACTATGTTTAAATTGCATTCTTTTCCATAAACCTAATTTAGCTAATCCTATAGTTGTATTTAATACAATAATTTGAGGAATATTAGTATTTATATATTTATGTACTAATATAGCTGATGCTCCATTTTTAATGGCATCATTAATAAAATGATGTCCGTCAAATTTATTTCCACATATAGCAATAAAAATACAATTTTGTTTAATTTTTTTACTATTTATAGAATAATTTAATATTTTAATATTATTACCAATTAATTTACCATTTATTACTTGTGATATTTTTTTTAAACTAATTAATTTATTCATTTTTTCTTTCTTAAAATTTTTTGAATAGCATTAAAATCTGAATAATTAAAAATTTTATTACCTATAATTTGATAATTTTCATGACCTTTACCAGCGACTAAAATAGTATCTATTCTAGATGAATGAGATATTGCATAAGAAATAGCTTTAATTCTATTTAAAATAATATAAACATTTTTTAATGTAATACATCCTTTTTTTATATCATTAATAATATTATTAATGTTTTCTTTTCTAGGATTATCAGTAGTTAAAATTATAATATCAGCATATTTTGTAGCTATATATCCCATTATTTGTCTTTTTCCTATATCTCTTTCTCCTCCACATCCGAAGATACACCATATTTTTCCTTTAATGTTTAATTTAATGGTTAATAATACATTTTTAAGTGCATCAGGAGTATGAGCATAATCAATTATTATATTAGTATATTTTTTTTTAAAAAAAATTTTTTGCATTCTTCCTTGAATAGGAAAAATTTTTGAAACTGTTTTTATTAATTTTTTTAAAGGAAAATTTAAATTTAATAATGTAGCCATACATAATATAATATTTATTACATTAAATTGACCTATTAAATTTGTTTTTATTTTTCCATTTCCCCAAATAGAATTAAATTTAATAATAGTATAATTAGATAAATAAATTATTTTTTTTATATATATAAATAAATTTGATTTATATAATAAATTTTTTGATTTAGTAGTAATAACTGTAACATTTGATAATTTTTTACACCATTTTAATCCTATATTATCATCAATATTTATAATTTTTTTTTTTATTTTATGAGTAGAAAAAAATTTCCATTTAGATAATTCATAATTTTTCATATTAATGTGATAATCTAAATGATCTCTTGTTAAATTTGTAAAAACACCAATAGAAAATATTATATTAGCTACTCTAAATTGATCTAATCCATGTGATGAAACTTCCATAATTACAATATTTGCTTTTTTATCTATAAATTTTTTTAATGTAGATTGTATTTCTATAGCAGAATCAGTTGTATTATTTGTTTTAATTAAATTTTTATAAAAACCATTTCCTATAGTACTTAAAATAGCAGGTTTATAACCTAATAATTTAATCCATTGCATTAAAAAATGTGTTATACTTGTTTTTCCATTAGTTCCAGTGATTCCTATAATGGGAATTTTTTTACTTGGATGATTATATAATATACCTGCAAGATATGAAATTTGTTTGCGTAAATTTGGTAAATAGATAATAGGTATATTATTTTTTACTTTTATGGTATAAGGTAATATTTTTTTATCAGAATATGTTAATATTGCTATTGCTCCTTTTAATATAGCTTGTGTTATAAAATTTTTACCATCATATTTATATCCTTTAATTGCTATAAATAAACAATTTTTACCTTCAATTTTTCTACTATCTAAAACAATTTTATTTATCAAAATATTTTTTATTAAATTATGTTTAATATAATTACTTAATAGTTTTTGTAAACTAAATAAAGGAAGATTCAATGATAAGTCCTTAATATAAATAAATTATTACATTTATACTAAAATTATTATTTTTTATATTTTTTGTGCAACACGTAATATTGCACTTCTAGATCTTAAATTTTTTAAAATTTCATTTTTTTTAGGAAAAATTTTACCAATAATTTTTAATGTTAATTTTATATCTTTAGAATAAAAAAACTTTATCTGTTTTTCTGTTAAAGGTAATTTATTAATTTGATTTTGATAAGAACTATGTTTTTTCATAAATAATTTTATAATTCTATCTTCTGTAGAATGAAAACTAATTATTGATATAATTCCTCCTTTTTTTAATAATTTTAATGAAATATTTAATCCTTTTTTTAATTCTTCTATTTCTTTATTTAAAAAAATTCTTATAGCTTGAAAAGATCTTTTTGCTGGATGTTTAAATCTATTTTTTTTACTAACCATAGAAATTACAGATGATAAATCATGTGTACTATTTAATTTATTATTAGATATATATTTTTTTATATTATATGCTATTTTTTTATGATATTTTTCTTCACCATATATTTTTAATATTTCTGATAATTTTTTTACATTTATATGACTTAATAAATCATAGGCAGTCATTTTTTCATTCTGATTTATACGCATATCTAATGGTCCATTAAACATATAAGAAAAACCTCTTTTAGGATTATCTAATTGAAATGAAGAAATACCTAAATCAAATAATATACCATCTATTATACTTATTTTGTTATTAAATAATTTTTGTAAATTTGAAAAACTATCATTAATATAAATAATTCTTTTATCTAAAATTTTATGTTTTAATAATGTTTTTATATCACGATCTATAGCATAAATTTTCCCTTGATTACTTAATTTAGATAAAATTAATTTTGTATGTCCTCCACAACCATATGTAGCATCTATATACGTTCCATTTTTTTTAATATTTAAACTATTAATAGATTCTTTTAATAAAACTGGAATATGACTCATTATATGACATTTAATTTAATTAAATACTGTATAATTAATATATTATATACTATAATATATTAATTTATAATTAAAATATTTTTAATATAAATTAATATTTATTTAAAAATTTGGTTAAATTTTTAAAAGGTAATATTTATGATAGAATATCCAAATTCTAAAAGTACTACTTTATTAAAAAAAGAAAAAAATTTTTATATACAAAAATACTTTCAAAAAGTATATGGCTGGATGTCTTGTGGTTTATTATTAACTGCATTTATTGCTTGGTATATATCTAATACAGTACAAATTACAAAATATTTATTAAGTAATAAATATTTTTTATTAAGTGTATGTTTTATACAGTTTATATTGGTTTTTATTATTTCTAGTTTTATAAATCGATTATCTGGAAAAACATTAACTACTTTATTTATGTTTTATTCATGTTTAACAGGATTCACAACAGCTGGAATATTTTCTATATATAGTCAAAATACTATTTTTACGGCGTTTATAACTACATCATTAACTTTTTTATTTATGTGTATTTGGGGGTTTTTTACTAAAAAAGATTTAACTAATTTAGGTAGCATAATTATTATGGGTATTATTGGTATATTAATTTCTTCTTTTATAAATTTATGGTTACAAAATAGCTTTATAGCATCTATAGTTAATTATCTTGGTGTAATTTTTTTTACATTAATTATAGCTTATGATACTCAAAAACTTAAAAATATTGCAACAAAAATTAGTTTAAATGAACATGATCAAGATAATTTAAGAAGATATGCTATTTTAGGTGCACTTATGTTATATTTGGATTTTATTAATTTATTTTTTATAATATTACGTATGATTAGTAATAATGATGATGATAAATAATAATTTTGTATATAAAAAATATAAATTTAACTTTTTTTATATAAAAACTTTTTTATGTAAATTAAGACATTAAAATAAATAATTAATATATTTTAAAATTATAAATATAACATATGACACCTATGATAAAACAATATTTAGAAATAAAAAAACAATATCCTAATATTATTCTATTTTATAGATTAGGAGATTTTTACGAAATGTTTTTTCAAGATGCCAAAAAAGCATCTCAATTATTAAATATTGTATTAACTAAAAGAGGAAAAATTAATGGAAAATCTATTCCTATGGCAGGCATACCAGTTAATAAAGTTGCAAACTATTTATCTAAATTAATTAAATTAGGAGAATCAATAGCTATTTGTGAACAAGTAGAAAACAAAAATTTATCATATAAAAAAAAAATTTTGGATAGGAAAATAGTTCGAATTATCACTCCTGGAACAGTTAGTGATGATGTTTTATTAAATGATCATGTTGATAATTTATTAGCTGCTATTTATCAAGATATAAAATTAGGATTTGGTTATGCAACATTAAATATTAGTTCTGGTGATTTTAGAATCACAGAAAATAAGGATATTAATATAATTGGAGGAGAATTACAAAGAACAAATCCTACAGAATTATTATATCCAGAAAATTTTAATAATATGAATTTAATAAAAAAAATAAAATTTATTCAATGTAGACCATTATGGGAATTTGATGTAGATACATCTATACAAAAATTAAACATGCAATTTGGAACTAAAAATTTAAAAAGTTTTGGTATCGAAAATTCATTGATAGCTATTCGTGCAGCAGGTTGTTTGCTTCAGTATGTTCAAGATACTCAAAAAGTATATTTACCTCATATTAATAATATTTATTTAGAAAATCATGATAATGAAATTATTTTAGATGAAAATACTCGTAAAAATTTAGAAATCATCAACAGTATTTCTGGTAATGATAATAATACTTTAATTAAAGTATTAGATCATACTACAACTAGTATGGGTAGTCGTTTATTAAAACGTTGGTTAAATAACCCTATAAGAAATATAAAAATTATTTTAGATAGACAAAATAGTATTTCTGTATTACAAAAATATTATTTAAAATTTAAAAAAAATTTATTAAAAATTAATGATATTGAAAGAATTATTGCTAGATTAGCATTACAAACTGCTAAACCAAATGATTTGGTTTCTTTAAGAAATACATTAATTCATTTACCTAAAATTCATAAAATATTAAATATTATAGATGTTTGTGAAATAAAATCCAAAATTTTAAATTTAGGATTATTTTTAAAATTAAAAGAATTATTAATAAAATCTATAAAAAAAAAACCTTCATTATCTTTAAAAGATGGAAATGTTATAGCTACAGGCTATAATTTTTTATTAGATAAGTTAAGAAAATTTTCAAAAGATTCTAAAAAATATTTATCTTTTTTAGAAAAGAAAGAACAAATTTTATTAAATTTAAAAAAATTAAAAATAGGTTTTAATACAATCCATGGATATTATATTCAAATTAATAAAAATTATAAATTAAATATACCAAATAAATATATTAAAATTCAAACTTTAAAAAATTTTAATAGGTATACAATACCAGAATTACAAAAATATCAGACAGATATTTTATATTCCAAAGAAAAACTTTTAAGTTTAGAAAAAACTTTATATAATAAATTATTTTATTATATAAATCCTTTTTTGAAAAATTTGCAAGAATTATCATTATATTTATCAGAATTAGATGTATTATGTAATTTAGCTGAACGTTCTTTAACTTTAAATTATACTTGTCCTATTATTAATAAAAAAATAGGAATATCTTTAACTAATTCAAGACATCCTATCGTTGAAAATATTAGAAAGTTACCGTTTATACCTAATAATATATTTTTAACAAAAACAAATCATATGTTAATAATAACAGGACCAAATATGGGGGGGAAAAGCACTTACATGAGACAAATTGCATTAATTATTTTAATGACTTATATAGGAAGTTATGTTCCAGCTGATAAAGCTATTATAGGACCAATAGATAGGATCTTTACTAGAATAGGATCAACTGATGATATTTCTTCTGGATTATCTACTTTTATGGTAGAAATGATAGAAACAGCAAATATTTTAAGAAATGCAACAAATAAAAGTTTAGTATTAATGGATGAAATAGGAAGAGGAACATCAACATATGATGGTTTAGCAATTGCATGGGCTTGTGCTGAAAATATGGCAAAAAAAATTAAATCACTTACTTTATTTGCTACTAATTATATCGAATTAACTAATTTAAAAGATACAAACAAATGTGTAAAAAATGTATATTTTGATGCAGTAGAATTAAATAATTCTATTGTTTTTTTACATAAAATTAAAAATGGATCAATAAATAAAAATTATGGTTTATTTGTAGCATCCTTAGCAGGAATTCCTAAAGAAGTTATTAATCAGGCAAAAAAAAAAATTAAACAATTAGAAAATCATAATACTTTAAACTAAATTTTTATAAAAGTTAGGTTTAAATAAATATAAATTCTATTAGTTTTATAATTAAGAAATTAATTTAATTAAAGTTTAAAGGATATTTATTTACATGAATTTTTTTGCTAAAGAAATAAAATTAATTAATATTGAAGAAGAATTAAAAAATTCTTATTTAGATTACGCAATGTCAGTTATAGTAGGTAGAGCCTTACCAGACATAAGGGATGGATTAAAACCAGTGCATAGACGTATATTATACGCGATGTATGTATTAGGTAATACATGGAATAAGTCTTACAAAAAATCTGCTAGAATAGTAGGAGATGTTATTGGTAAATATCACCCGCATGGGGATAATGCAGTATATGACACAATTGTAAGATTAGTTCAGACATTTTCATTAAGATATCCTTTAATTAAAGGACAAGGAAATTTTGGATCCATTGATGGAGATTCAGCTGCAGCTATGCGTTATACAGAAATTAAAATGACTAAAATATCTCAGGAAATCATTAATGATTTAGAAAAAGATACAGTTAATTATGTATTTAATTATGATGGAACAGAAAAAATTCCTGAAATAATGCCTACTAAAATACCTAATTTATTAATAAATGGATCATCAGGAATAGCTGTAGGAATGACAACTAATATACCTCCTCATAATATTACTGAAGTAATTAATGGTTGTTTAGCTTATATAAATAATAATAAAATTTCTGTACAAGAATTAATGAATTATATTCCAGGTCCAGATTTTCCTACATCCGGTATTATTTATGGTATTAATGGTATTAAAAATGCTTATTCTACAGGTAAAGGAAAAATTTTTCTTAGAGGACGTACTAAAATTATTAAAAATAAACAAAAAAAATATAAAACTATTATAATTTATGAATTACCTTATCAAGTAAATAAATCTAAATTAATAAAAAAAATAGCTTTATTAATAAAAGAAAAAAAAATTCAAGGAATTAAAACTTTAAGAGATGAATCAGATAAAGATGGAATAAGAATTTTAATTAAAGTAAAAATTGATATTTCTACTAATATTATTTTAAATTATTTATATACATTAACACCTTTACAAATTACTTTTAATATAAATATGGTTTCCCTATATAAGGGTGAACCTATTTTAATGTCTTTAAAAAATATTATTAAAGCATTTATTTCTCATCGTCGTGAAATAGTAATAAGAAGAACAAATTATCAAATTAATAAAACTCGTAATAAAGCACATATATTAGAAGGATTAATAGTTGCTTTGTTAAATATACAAGAAATAATAAAAATTATACGTTCTTCTAAAATATCAGATACTATAAAAAATGAAATTTGTACAAAATCTTGGAAAATACCAGATATATCACAATTATTTTTATTTCAAGAACAAAAATTGTTAAATAGTTATTTAACTAACTCTAATTTAGTAAAATTTAATCAAAATTATCATTTTAGTTATAGTCAAGTTAGAGCTATTTTAGATTTAAAATTAAATAAATTAACAACATTAGAATATAAAAAATTGTGTATTGAATATCAAAATTTGATATATAAAATTTCTAAATTAGTTAAAATTATTAATAGTTATAAATATTTAATGAAAGTAATATATAATGAATTAATTATAATTAAAAAAGAATTTGGAGATAATAGAAAAACTGAAATTATTTTAGATAAAAACATTCCTATTATAAATACAAAAGATTTAATTAAACATGAAAAAGTCATTATTACTTTATCTTACCAAGGTTACATAAAATATCAAAAAATTGATGAATATCATCTACAACATAGAGGAGGTAGAGGAAAATTAACTACAAAATTAAAAGAAAATGATTTTATTTATAAAATTTTAATAGCTTATACTCATGATAGTATTTTATTATTTTCTAATATAGGTAAATTATATTGGTTAAAAGTATATAATATCCCTAAATTTAGTAGATTTTCTCAAGGGAAACCTATTATTAATTTACTTTCCTTAAAAAATAAGGAAAAAATTACTAGTTTATTAATAGTAAATGAATATAAAAATAATTCTAATTTAATTATGGTAACTAGACAAGGAATAATAAAAAAAACTAATTTGAAAAAATTTAGTCATCCAAGATCTAAAGGTATTATTGCAATTAAACTAAAAGAAAATGATGTTTTAATTGGAGTATCTATTGTAGATATAAAAGATAAAATTATGTTATTTACGTCACAAGGAAAAGTAGTAAAATTTTGTGAAACAAAAGTTAGATCTATGGGTAGAAATACAGTAGGTGTAAAAGGAATTAATATTTTAAAACAGAAAAATGATTTTGTTGTTTCATTAACAGTCATTAAACTCCCTTTTAAAGGTAATATTTTTACTATAACAGAAAATGGATATGGTAAATGTACAAATAATGAGTTATTTCCTACAAGATCTAGATATACTAAAGGAATTTTATCTATGATAATTAATAAAAGAAATGGATTATTAATAGGATCACTAAAAGTTAAACAAAATGATCAAGTTATTATAATAACAAATATGGGTAATTTAATACGTATTAATATATCTGAAATTTGTGTTGTTGGACGTAATACTAAAGGTGTTATTATAATTAAAACTAAATTTAATGAAAAAGTAATAGGATTACAAAAAATTTAAATTATTAAATGTTATATTTCAATATATTTATTGAATAAATTAATTTATTTTATATTAAAAAAATTTTTAAATTCATTTATCTTATTTGTTTTTTCCCATGTAAAAATATTTCTACCAAAATGTCCGTACGATGCAGTTTTTCTATATATAGGTTTTAAAAGATTTAGCATATTAATTAAATTAAAAGGTCGTAAATCAAAATTATTTTTAATAAATAACATAATATTTCTATCAGAAATTTTACTAGTACCAAAAGTATTTACCATAATTGAAATTGGTTTAGCAATGCCGATAATATATGCAATTTGTATTTCACAGCGTGAAGCTAAATTTGACGCAACTATATTTTTTGCTATATAACGTGCTGCATATGCAGCAGATCTATCTACTTTTGATGGATCTTTACCTGAAAAAGCACCTCCTCCATGTCGAGCCATACCGCCATAAGTATCTACAATAATTTTTCTTCCAGTTAAACCACAGTCTCCAAAAGGACCACCTACAATAAAACGGCCAGAAGGATTAATAAAAAATTTAGTTTGTTTATTAATCCATTTTTTTGGTAATACTGGTTTAATAATTTCTTCCATAACAGCTTCTATTAATTTTTTAGAAGATATTTCTTTAGAAATTTGTGTAGATAAAACAACAGAATTTATATTTATAATTTTATTATTTTTATATTTAAATGTAATTTGACTTTTAGCATCTGGTTCTAACCATGATAAAATTTTTTTTTTTCTAACCTGTGCTTGTTGATACATTAGTTTATGTGCATAGATGATAGGTGCCGGCATAAAAACATCAGTTTCATTAGTAGCATATCCAAATACAAATCCTTGATCTCCAGCTCCTTGATTATATTTATCTAAATTAGATGTAATTCCTTGATTAATATCATCAGATTGTTTGCTTATAATATTTAATATCGTACATGTATTAGCATTAAATCCAATTTTAGAATTAGTATATCCGATTTCTTTTATAGTTTTTCTTGTTATTTTTTCTATATTTATATTAGCTTTAGTAGTTATTTCTCCTCCAATTAACACCATATTATTTTTAATATATGTTTCACATGCTACACGTGATTTAATATCTTGTTTTATTATATTATCTAATATTGCATCAGAAATTTGATCTGCAATTTTATCCGGATGACCTTCTGATACAGATTCTGAAGTGAATAAATATTCTGTCATTAAATTTATTTCCTATAAATATATTTAATACTGTTATTATATATTTTTTTAAAAAAAATTCATATAAAATTAAAATTTTTAATTTATTAAAAATTTTAAAATTATAATAAATAGATTTTAAAACATTTTACGTATATATTCCTTTATATAAAGAATTTTTTATAAAATATTTTTAAATTTAGGAAAAATATATATTATGAATTATAAAAAAGATATAGTTAATGCTATTAGATTTTTAAGTATAGATGCTATAGAAAATGCTAATTCAGGACATCCTGGAGCTCCAATGGGTATGGCAGATATAGCAGAAATACTTTGGCGTAAGTTTTTAAATCATAATCCTAATAATCCTATGTGGATAAATCGTGATAGATTTATATTATCTAATGGACATTGTGTAATGTTACTTTATAGTTTATTACATTTAACTGGATATGATTTATCTATTTCTGATTTAAAAAATTTTCGTACATTATCTTCTAAAACACCAGGACATCCAGAGTTTAAATGTACTCCAGGAGTTGAAACTAGTACAGGTCCTTTAGGACAAGGATTAGCTAATGCTGTGGGAATGGCTATAGCAGAAAAAACATTATCTGCACAATTTAATAAATTAAATTTTAATATTATTGATCATTATACTTATGTTTTTGTAGGTGATGGATGTTTAATGGAAGGTATTTCACACGAAGTTTGTTCTTTAGCAGGAACATTAAAATTAAAAAAATTAATAGTATTTTATGATAATAATAAAATATCTATAGATGGAAACATTAAAGGATGGTTTAATGACGATACTAAAAAAAGATTTGAATCTTATGGTTGGAATGTTATATCTAATATAAATGGTCATAATTCTGAAAATATAGAAATAGCTATTAAAAAAGCTAAATCACATACAAATAATAAACCATCATTGTTAATTTGTAACACAATTATTGCTTTTGGTTCGCCTAATAAAGCAAATAAAAATATTTCACATGGTTCACCTTTAGGAAAAGAAGAAGTTTTATTAACAAAAAAATATTTAAAATGGGATTTTAAACCTTTCAAAATTCCTTTACATATATATAAAGCATGGGATGCAAGAAAAATAGGTGATATAAAAGAACAAAAATGGAAAAACATGTTTAAAAATTATTGTTATAAATTTCCAATTTTAGCAAAAGAATTTACAAGAAGAATTAATAAAATTCTTCCTTGTAATTGGAATATTGAAATAAATAAATTTATTTTAGAATTAAATTCTAATGATTTAAATTTGTCAACAAGACAAGCATCACAATTTATTTTACAAAAATATTCAAAATTATTACCTGAATTATTAGGTGGTTCTGCAGATTTATCTCATAGTAATTTAACAATTGTAGATAATTCTAAACCAATTAATAAATTTAAAGATGGTAATTATATTTATTATGGTGTAAGAGAATTTGGTATGACTGCTATTTCTAATGGTATTTCTTTATATAATGGATTTATTACTTATACAGCTACTTTTTTAGTTTTTTCAGATTATTGTCGTAATGCCATAAGAATGGCTTCATTAATGAAAATTAGAAATATAATGATTTATACTCATGATTCTATAGGGTTAGGAGAAGATGGGCCAACACATCAACCAATAGAACAATTATCTAGTTTAAGATTAATACCAAATATAAATATTTGGCGTCCATGTGATAAAATTGAAACAGCTATAGCCTGGAAAATAGGTATTGAAAATATAGAACAACCAACTGTTTTAGTTTTATCAAGACAAACATTACCTACACAACAAAGAAATAAAAAAATTATATCATATATATCATATGGAGGATATATTTTAAAAGATTGTATAGATCAAAATCCCCAAATTATATTAATAGCTACTGGTTCAGAAGTATCTTTAGCTGTTAAAATATATGAAAAATTATCTATTTTAAAATATAAAGTTAGAGTTATATCTATGCCCTCTACTGATATTTTTGATAAACAAAGCAAAGAATATAAAAATTATGTATTACCTAGTAATATAAAATATAAAGTAGCTATTGAAGCGGGATCTAAAGATTTTTGGTATAAATATGTAGGTTTAACTGGAATTATTATTGGTATGAATACTTTTGGATATTCTGCTTCTGGAAAAAAATTATTTAAAATATTTGGTTTTACTGTTGAAAATATTGTATTAAAAATAAAAAAATTTTTTAAATTATATAATTAATTATTTTTTTTATTAAAATATAGGAGTTAAATAACTTATGTTAAGTATTTTAGATTTAGATATTAAAAATAAAATAATATTGATTAGAGCTGATTTAAATGTACCAATAGATTCAAATGGTAATATTACATCAGATATTAGAATTAAATTATCATTACCTACTATTAAATATGCTTTAAGTAAAAATTGTAAAATTATTATAGCTTCTCATTTAGGAAATCCTATTGAAGGAAAATATAATGATTTTTTATCTCTTAAAAAAATAAGCATATATTTAACAAAAATTTTAAATCATAAAGTTATTTTAAAAAAACATTATTTAAATGGTTTATATTTTCAATATAATGAAATTATTCTTTTAGAAAATGTTCGTTTTAATATTGGTGAAAAAAGTAACAATGAAATATTAGCAGAAAAATATGCATCTTTATGTGATATATTTGTAATGGATGCATTTGCGACTGCTCATCGTATTCATTCTTCTACTTATGGTATTATTAAATTTGCAAAAAAATCTTGTGCTGGTCTTTTATTAATAAATGAAATACAAAATTTAACAAAATTTTTAAAAAATCCTTTAAAACCAATAATTTCTATTATTGGTGGATCTAAAATATCCACTAAATTTAATATTTTAAAAAAATTATCTACATTATCAGATAAAGTTATTGTAGGAGGTGGTATAGCTAATACACTAATTGCATTAAATAATAATATTGGTAATTCATTATATGAACCTAATGCAATTTTATTAGCTCAAGAAATAATACAAAAATACAAAAATATAATTATTCCTGTTGATTGTGTTGTTAGTACAACTATTTCAAATAATTCTTTAACACAAATAAAAAAAATTACTAATATTTTAAAAAATGAAAAAATTCTTGATATAGGAAATAAAACTATAAACATAATTCAAGATGAACTTAAAAAAGCTAAAACCATTTTATGGAACGGACCAGTTGGAGTATTTGAATTTAAAAATTTTAGAAAAGGTACTGAAAGTATTATTAATACTATTATTAATAGTAATGTTTTTTCTATTGTAGGTGGAGGAGATACATTAGCTGCATTAGAATTATTTAATGTTTTTAATAAAATTTCCTATATCTCTACAGGAGGTGGTGCTTTTTTAAAATATATAGAAAAAAATAAGTTACCTGTTACATCTCTATTAGAAAATATTTCATAAGATTAAATCTTATAATTAAGATTATAAAATATCTAATAAAAATTATAAAATGTAAAGTATATATTATGTCTAAAATTTTAAATTATATAAAACCTGGTGTAGTTGTTGGCCATGATGTACAAACTATATTTAAGATAGCTAAAAAACATAATTTTGCTATACCAGCTATTAATTGTATAAGTACTGATTCTATCAATATAGTGTTGGAAACTGCAGTAAAAATGAAATCTCCAGTAATTATTCAATTTTCAAATGAAGGAGCTGCTTTTATTGCTGGTAAAGGATTGCAAATAATTAATCCTAGATTAGCGTCCATAGTAGGTGCTATATCTGGAGCTAAACATGTTCATAACATTGCACAATATTATGGAATACCAGTTATTTTACATACTGATCACTGTTCAAAAAGTAAATTATTTTGGATTAATGATCTATTATATGAAAATGAAAAATATTATTCAAAACATAAAAAATCTTTATTTTCCTCACATATGATAGATTTATCAAAAGAATCTATTAAAGATAATATTAAAATATGTAGTGCTTATTTAAAAAGAATGTCAAAAATGCAAATGACATTAGAAATAGAATTAGGATGTACAGGAGGAGAAGAAGATGGTATTGATAATAGTAATTTAAATAAAAAATTATTATATACTGATCCTAATGATGTAAATTATGCATATGAAAAATTAAAATTAATCAGTTCTCAATTTATTATAGCTGCTTCTTTTGGTAATGTACATGGAGTATATCGAACAGGGAATGTACAATTATTACCTAAAATTTTAAAAAATTCACAAAAATTTATTAGTAAAAAACATCATCTTCATAAAAATCCTATAAATTTTGTATTTCATGGAGGTTCTGGATCTTCAATAACAGAAATTAAAAAAGCTATAAAATATGGTGTTGTTAAAATGAATATTGATACAGACACTCAATGGGCTACATGGAAAGGAATATTAAATTTTTATAAAAAATATAAATTTTATTTACAAAAACAATTAGGTAATCCAGAAGGAATAAATAAACCCAATAAAAAATATTATGATCCTAGATCATGGATTAGAGCATCACAAATTTCTATGAAAAAACGATTAGAAAGAACATTTAAAGAATTAAATGCAATTAATATATTATAAAAAATAAATTATTTAAATTATAAAAAAAAATACAAATTATTTTATACAATGGATTATTAAAATATGAATAAGTTTATCAGTGTATTAGATTTTATAAAAATGTGGATATTTAAAAATAAAATTTTTATTTTATATCAATGCGAACATTTTGCTCTAGCAGGTATGATTTTATTTTTTGGATTATGGAGTGTTAAATTTAGTACTAAAACTATAAGAAATGTTTTTACTAAAAGAAATATAGATCCCATTACTATTGGATTTTTCACAAATATTTTTAAATATAGTTTTATTATTTTTGTTATAGTTAGTGCTTTAAGTAGTATTGGATTACGAACATCATCAATTTTTGCTGCATTTGGAACTATAGGATTAGTAATAGGTTTAGCATGGCAGAGTGCATTAGCAAATTTAGCTTCAGGATTATTGATTATTACTTTTCGTATTTTTAAAGTAGGAGATTATGTTAATATAGGTAATGTAACTGGTAAAATAACTAATGTTGAAATTTTTTGTACTCTTTTTAAAACATTTGATGGTAATATTATATCAGTACCTAATGGTAAAATTTTAACAGAAAATATAGTAAATTTTTCAAAATCAAATGAATATCGTAATAAAATTACTTTAAGTCTTTCAAGAGAATTAATACAACATGATATTAATATAATTAAAAAAATTTTATTAGATACTATATCATTAAATGATAAAATAATAAAAAATTCTATTGTTAATGTTGTTGTTGATGGAATTACTAATAATTCTATTGATTTTAGTGTTTTTTTTTGGATAAATGATTTTATAAATAAAAAAGAAATCTGTTCAGATTTAATAAATATTATTAAAAATAATTTAGAATTATATAACAAATTTTGTGTTTTATGGATTAATAATGATTAATATAATATTCATTATGTTTTTATTTTAAATTTTAAATATACGGTGCGAACGGGAGTTGAACCCGTGACCCCCGGCGTGACAGGCCGGTATTCTAACCAACTGAACTATCGCACCATATTTTATATTATAAAATAATATATTATTATTATCAATAGTTTTTTTTATTTCCATAAAATAAAACCACATTTTTTTTTAATTAAATTTAATTTTAAATTATGTAATTTTAACTCTTCATTAGAAGCTTTTATAATAATTAATGTTTTTTTTTTTAAAACATTTTTTAAGTTATTAATATTAATTAAATTGTTTTTTTCTTTTAATAATTCTAATTTAAAATTATTTTGTTTAGTAGTCATAAATAAAAAAACATATGCTAAAAGTTTTGCATCTAATAAAGCACCATGTAAATTACGTTTACTTTTATCTATACCAAATCTTGAACATAAAGAATTTAATGAATTTCTTTTTCCAGGAAACATATTTCTAGCTATTTTTAATGTATCTTTAATTATACAAATATCTTCAATTTTAGGTAAATTATTTTTTAATAATGATAATTCATAATTTAAAAAATCAACATCAAATTGAGCATTATGAATAATAAGTTCTGATCCTTTAATATAATTTAAAAAATTATGTACAATTTTAGCAAAAATTGGTTTTTTAGATAAAAATTTATTAGAAATTTCATGAATCTTAAATGCTTCTTTACTTATTATTTGTTGAGGATTTATATATTCATGAAAATAATTTTTAGTAATTTTACGATTAATTATTTCTATAATTCCTATTTCTATAATACGATGTCCTATATAATATGGAGGAAATGAATTCATCCCAGTTGTTTCTGTATCTAAAACTACTTGACGTATATTTAATTTTTTCATATTTGTTATATAACTAATATTAATTTTAATAAAAAAATATGTATAAAAATATAAAAATTTTTACAGATGGTTCTTGTATAAATAATCCAGGTCCAGGAGGATGTGCTGCTATTTTACAATATCATAAATATGAAAAAATTTTAACTAAAAGTTTTTTTTTTACAACTAATAATAGAATGGAATTAATGGCTTCTATTATTGCATTAGAATCTTTAAAAAAAAATTGTAATGTAATACTTACTACTGATAGTAAGTATTTAAAAAAAGGAATTACAAAATGGATATATAGTTGGAAAGAATCTAATTGGAAACGTAATAATAAACAAAAAGTAAAAAATATTGATTTATGGCAAAGATTAGAATTATCTTTAATTAATCATAAAATTTCATGGAAATGGATTAAAAGTCATTCATTCCATATTGCAAATGAAAGATGTGATAAATTAGCTCGTATTTCAGCTAAAAATCCTATAGAAAAAGATTTCGGATATATAAAAAAAATAAAAAATTAAGTATTTTATATATTTATATGAATTTATATATAAACTATAAAAAATAGTTGTTATTTTAACATAACTTCTTTAAGTTTAAATTAACTAATTTATTTTAAAATTACATTTATGTTTTAAATTTAAATATTTTTAATAAAGGTACTTTGGTATGTTAGATAACAATCGTTTGCGTATAGCTATGCAAAAATCTGGTCGTTTAAGTAATGAAACTAGTAAACTCTTAAAGAGTTGTGGTCTTAAAATTAATCTACAACAACAACGGTTAATAGCTTTTGCAAAAAATATGCCGATTGATATCTTAAGAGTACGTGATGATGATATCCCTGGTTTAATTATGGAAGGTGTTGTCGATTTAGGAATTATAGGTAAAAATGTTTTAGAAGAAGAAGTATTAAATAGGTTATCTAAAGGTTATAATGCAAAATATAAAATATTACGTAAATTAAATTTTGGTATATGTAGATTATCAATAGCAATACCTATAAATAAAAATTATTTAGGATTAAAATCTTTACAAAATAATTGTATTGCAACATCTTATCCTAATTTATTAAAAAAATATCTTGATCAACATCATATTAAGTTTAAATCTTGTATGTTAAATGGGTCAGTAGAATTAGCACCAAGAGTAGGTTTATCTGATGCTATTTGTGATTTAGTTTCTACAGGAACAACATTAGAAGCAAATGGAATTAAAGAAGTAGAAGTTATATATAATTCTCAAGCCTGTTTAGTACAACGTTACGATAAAATCACATATTTTAAGCAAAAATTAATAAATAAATTATTAACTAGAATTAAAGGAGTAATTCAAGCAAAAGAATCTAAATATATTACTTTGCATATTTCAATAAAAAAATTAGAACAAGTATTTTTGTTGTTACCATATATAAAAAATCCAACTATTTTACCATTAGTAGGAGAAAAAGAAAAGATTTCATTACATATGATATGTAATGAAATCTTATTTTGGGAAAAAATAGAAAAATTAAAATTATTAGGAGCTAATTCTATTTTAGTTTTACCTATTGAAAAAATTATGGAGTAATAATGAATATTATAAATGATATTATTTATTGGAATAATTGTAATAAAAATTACAAAAAAAAAATATTATCTCGACCAATATTTTCCATAAATAACAAAATTAAGAATGATGTAAAAAATATTTTAAAACAAGTTATGGAAAATGGTGATAGTGCTTTAAAAAAATATAGTTTATTATTTGATAAAATAAAAATTAATAATTTACAAATTAGTAAAGAACAAATATTTAATTCAAAATTTCATATAAATTATGATATAAAAAATGCAATACAAAATGCATATAATAATATTTATAAATTTCATAAATATCAAATTACAAAAAAAAAAATAATTGAAATTATACCTGGAGTATTTTGTAGTCAAATTTTTCGTCCTATACCTAAAATAGGATTATATATCCCGGGAGGAATGTCTTCATTATTTTCTACAGTATTAATGTTAGGAATTCCAGCACAAATAGCATTATGTCCTAATATTATTTTATGTTCTCCTGCTCCAATTTCTAAAGAAATTTTATTTGCTGCTAATTTATGTAATATAAAAAATATATTTCAGATAGGAGGTGCACATGCTATAGCAGCTATGGCTTATGGGACAGCATCTATTAATAAAGTAGATAAAATTTTTGGTCCCGGGAATATTTATGTTACAGAAGCAAAAAAACAAGTTAGTAATAATACTACTTTTTTTAATAAAATTTCTATAGATATGCCAGCTGGTCCATCAGAATTAATGATTATAGCAGATGAATCAGCAAATTATAATTTTATTATAGCAGATTTATTATCACAAGCAGAACATGGTATTGATTCACAAGTATTATTAATAACTACTGAAGAAAAAATTGGAAAATTAGTTAAACAAAATCTTTTTAAACAATTAGAAAAATTACCTAAAAAAAATATAATAATAAAATCTCTTAACAATAGTTATATTATAATAGTAAATAATATGAATGAATGTATTAATATAGTAAATGCGTATGCACCTGAACATCTTATTATCCAATGTAAAGATCATAAAAAAATTTTATCTAATATTATTAATGCAGGTTCTATTTTTTTAGGTAATTGGGCTCCTGAATCAGTAGGAGATTATGCTTCTGGTACTAATCATGTTTTACCAACTTATGGTTATGCTTCAACTTATTCTTGTTTAAGTGTTTCTGATTTTCAAAAAAAAATATCTGTACAAAAATTAACAAAAAATGGTTTATTAAATATTGCTTCTACAGTAGAAATTATGGCAAAAACAGAAAATTTATTAGGTCATAGTAATTCTGTAATAATAAGAAAAAATTTTATAAATCAACAAAAACAAAAAATTAAAAATATTAATCAAATAGTTAAAAAAAATATTTTAAATTTAATTCCATATCAATCAGCAAGATTATTATATAAAAATAATATTAATAATAAAATTTTATTAAATGCAAATGAATCCCCTATTATTTCATTGTTTTCTATTAATAATAGAATATTAAATAGATATCCAGAACAACAACCTAAAAAATTACTTAATGCTTATAGCAAATATATTAATTTAAATAATGAAAATATTTTAATTACTAGAGGAGCAGATGAAGGTATAGATATAATTATGAGGACGTTTTGTGAAGAACACGATAAAATTTTATTTTGCCCTCCTACATACGATATGTATCGTGTTACTGCTAATATATTAAATATTAAATATTTAATAATTTTTAGTATAAAAGATAATTGGAAAATAAATTTTAATAAAATTAAAAAAAATCTTAAAAATATTAAAATTATTTATTTTTGTAATCCTAATAATCCTACAGGAAATATTTTGAATCAAAATGATATAATAAAATTATTAGAATTAACAAAAAATAAAACAATAATTGTTATTGATGAAGCATATATTGAATTTTGTATAGATCAAACTATGATTTATTTTATAAATAAATATGAAAATTTAATTATATTAAGAACTTTATCTAAAGCATTTGGATTAGCAGGTTTACGTTGTGGTTTTATATTAACAAATAAATATATCATAAACATATTACTCAAGGTAATTGCACCATATCCAATATCTATACCCGTTTTAGATGTTGCAATCCAAGCTTTAAATAAACAAAATTTAATTATTATGAATAATAATGTTAAGACAATAATAAATAATAAAAAATGGTTAATAGATAAATTAAATAATTGTAATTGTGTAAAAAAAATTTTTACCAGTACAACTAATTTTATCTTAGTAAAATTTAATAATTCAAACAATATTTTAAATTCTTTAAATAAAAACAATATAATTGTACGAAATCAAAATCATGAAAAAACATTAAATAATTGTTTAAGAATTACAATAGGGACATTTGATGAATGTAAAAAATTATATTTTATATTACAAAAAATATCTTAATTAATTTTATAAGAAATAATTTATGCTTAAAAAAATACTTTTTATAGATAGAGATGGTACTTTAATATCTGAACCTAAAAATAATTTTCAAATTGATCATATTAATAAATTATTTTTTGAAAAAAATGTTATCATTACATTATCAAAACTAAAAAAACTTTCTTATTTATTTATTATGGTTACAAACCAAGATGGTTTAGGTACTGAATTTTTTCCATATGAATCCTTTAATATTCCTCATAATTTTATAATTAATATATTTAAATCACAAAATATAAAATTTGAAAATATTTTTATTTGTCCTCATTTTTCTTATGAAAAATGTATATGTAGAAAACCACATACAACAATGTTAAAACAATATTTAAATAATACTCTAGATAAAAAAAATAGTTATGTTATAGGAGATCGTATAACTGATATAGAATTAGCTAATAATATTGGTATAAAAGGTATTTTATATAATAAAAAAACATGTAATTGGATAGATATTTTAGCTAAATTAACACCAATAAAAAGATATGCTACAATAAAAAAAATAACAAAAGAAACTACAATATATGTAGAGTTATTTTTAGATACAATTGGTAAAAGTAATATTAATACTGGAATTAATTTTTTAAATCACATGTTAGAACAAATAGCAATACATGGTGGTTTTATTTTAAATATTTATAGTAATGGAGATTTATTTATTGATGATCATCATACAATAGAAGATATTGCAATAGCTTTAGGAAAAGCTTTTTTAAAAGCTATTGGCAATAAAAAAGGTATTAATAGATTTGGTTTTCTATTACCCATGGATGAATCATTAGCACAATGTTCATTAGATTTATCTGGAAGACCATATTTACAATATGATGTAGAGTTTAAGTATCAAAAAATTGGAGATTTAAGTACTGAGATGATTAAACATTTTTTTTATTCATTATCTTATTCTATGTTATGTAACATATATTTAAAAGTAACTGGAGAAAATGATCATCATAAAATTGAAAGTTTATTTAAAGCATTTGCTTGTTCTTTAAAACAAGCCATAAAAATTGAACATAATATAATTCCTAGTTCAAAAGGAGTTTTAAATTGAAAATTGTTATTATAGATACATCTTGTGGTAATTTTTGTTCTTTAAAATATACTATAAAAAAATTAGGATTTAATTGTAAAATTACAAATAATCAAAATTTAATTTTAAATGCTGATAAAATTTTTTTACCGGGAATAGGTTCTGCTAAATCTATAATAAAAAAATTAAAAAAAGATAATTTAATTCGATTAATTCAAAATTGTAAAATAGATGTTTTAGGGATATGTTTAGGAATGCAAATATTAGGTAAATATAGTGAAGAAAATGAAGGTATTTTAACATTAGGAATTATAGATTATTCGGTTCATTTAATGAATAATAAATATTTTCCTATCCCTCATATGGGGTGGAATAAAGTGAATAATATTATTAAATCACCATTATTTGATAAAATTAAAAAAAATTCTTATTTTTATTTTTCACATAGTTATAATATATGTATAAATAATTATACAATAGCTACAACTACTTACGAAAAAACTTTTAGTTCTGTTATCCACAAAGAAAATTTTTTTGGAGTGCAATTTCATCCAGAAAGATCAGGAACTAATGGTATTCGATTAATTAAAAATTTTTTAAAAATGTGAAATTATAAATATGATTATCCCAGCAATTGATTTAATAAAAGGTAAAGTAGTAAGATTACATCAGGGTAAATTTAATTTAAAACGTGAATATTTATATAAACCTATATTTTATATAAAAAAATATATTAAAGAGAATGTTCATAAAATTCATCTTATAGATTTAGATGGTGCAAAAGATCCTAATACAAAACAATTAATTTTATTAAAAAAAATTTTTAAATATCAGTTACCTGCTATACAAATTGGTGGAGGTATAAGATCTCAAAAAGATATAGATTTTATTTTTAATTTAATACCTAATTCTCAAATTATATTAGGATCTATTATACAAAATTTTGAAAATGTACAAAAAATATTTAAATTATATAATCCATTATCTATTATTTTAGCTTTAGATATAAAATATAATCAAAATAATAAAAAAATAATTTTTATTAACGGATGGCAAAATAAAAGTAATATAATTTTTGAAGATATTATAGAAAAATTTTTACATATAGGTTTAAAATATGTTCTATGTACAGATATTTCACGAGATGGAACTTTTTTAGGACCAAATATAAATTTATATACTGAAATAGTTAAAAAATATCCTGAAATATCTTTTCAAGCTTCAGGGGGTGTATCTTCTTTACAAGATATTATTAATTTAAAAAATACTGGAGTAAAAGATGTAATTATAGGAAGAGCATTTTTAGAAAATAAATTTACTATTCAAGAGGCTAATTTATGTTGGCAAAAAGAATAATTCCTTGTTTAGATGTAGATAAAAATGTAGTAGTTAAAGGAAAACAATTTAAAAATCATCAAATTATAGGAGATATTTTATCTTTAGCTAAAAAATATGATAAAGATGGTGCTGATGAATTAGTGTTTTATGATATTACTGCTTCAATTAATAAACAATTAGTTAATAAAAAATGGATATCGGAAATCTCTAAAATTATTAGTATTCCAATTTGTGTTGCAGGAGGAATTACATCTATAGATGATGCTGCTAAAATATTACATTTAGGAGCTGAAAAAATATCAATTAATACTCCTGCATTAAATAATCCTAATTTAATAAATCAATTATCTCAATATTTTGGTAAACAATGTATTGTTATAGGAATAGATTCTTGGTATGACAAAAAAACACAAAAATATTATGTTTATAAATATACTGGTGATCAAAAAAATATAAAAAAAACAAATTGGGAAACAATTGAATGGGTAAAACATGTTCAAAAACTAGGAGCAGGTGAAATAGTTTTAAATATGATGAATCAAGATGGATTATGTAATGGTTATGATATAAAACAATTAAAAAAAATTAGAAAAATTTGTAAAATACCTCTAATTGCATCTGGAGGTGCAGGTACTATAAATGATTTTTATAATGTTTTTCATAAAAAAATAAATGTTGATGGTGCTTTAGCTGCATCAGTATTTCATAAAAATATTATTAATATTAAAACATTAAAAAAATTTTTATATAAAAAAAATATTGAGGTAAGAATATGTTAAATTTATTAAATAGTTTAGATTGGATTAAAACAAATGGATTAATTCCAACTATTATACAACATAAAATTTCTGGTCAAGTACTTATGCATGCTTATATGAATAAGGAATCTCTTTCTATTACTTTAAAAACTAAAAAAGTTACATTTTTTTCTAGAACTAAAAATAAAATATGGACTAAAGGTGAAACAACAGGTAATTTTTTATATGTAAAAAAAATTGCAACTGATTGTGATAAAGATACACTTCTTATATTAGTTATTTCAATAAATAATACATGTCATTTAAATAAATATAGTTGTTTTAGAAAAATAGTATCTGATTTTACTTTTTTATATATATTAGAAAAAATTTTAGATAAAAAAAAGAATTTTTCCATAGAACCTTCATATACTTATAAATTATATCAAAGTGGTATAAAAAGAATTACGCAAAAAGTAGGAGAAGAAGCTATAGAAATTATCATTGCTGCAAATGATAACAATAAAAAAGAAACTGTAAACGAAACAGCAGATTTGATTTATCATTTAATAGTTTTATTAAAAGTAAAAAACATTAATTTGAAAGATGTTATTAAAATTTTAAAAACAAGAAATTCTTAACTAAAATAATTTATTAGTTAAATTTTATTTTAAATTTCTAAAATTAAAAATAAATATTTATTAATTTATTAATATTAATTTTATAAAATATATCTACTAATATCTTCATCAATAATTAGTGAATCAAGATGTTGACTTACATAATTTTCATTAATAATGATTGATTTATTATTATATTCATTAGCATTATAAGAAATATCTGACATTAAATATTCAAGTACAGTATGTAATCTTCTAGCTCCTATATTTTCTGTAGTTTCGTTAACTTTCCAAGCAGATTCTGCTATTTTTTTTATACCATCTTTAGTGAAAATAATATTTACTTTTTCTGTAGCTAATAAAGCTTTATATTGAACAGTTATAGATGCATTAGGTTCTATGAGAATTCTTTCAAAATCATTACTAGTTAGTGCTTTTAATTCTACTCTAATAGGTAATCTTCCTTGTAATTCAGGTATTAAATCAGAAGGTTTTGAAATTTGAAATGATCCTGAAGCAATAAATAAAATATAATCTGTTTTAACCATACCATGTTTTGTTGATACTGTACATCCTTCAACTAAAGGTAATAAATCTCTTTGTACTCCTTCTCTAGAAATATCAGATGATACATTATTACTTCTTCTACAAATTTTATCTATTTCATCTAAAAAAACTATACCATTTTGTTCTACAGCTTCTATAGCTTTTTGTTTAATATCTTCATTATTAACTAATTTATTAGCTTCTTCTTCTATTAATAATTTAATTGCATCTTTAATTTTTAACTTACGTTTTTTTTGTTTATTTCCTCCTAAATTTTGGAATAAAGATTGTAATTGACTAGTCATTTCTTCCATTCCTGGAGGCGCCATAATTTCAATACCCATAGGGGTACTAGATAAATTAATTTCAATTTCTTGATTATCTAATAATTTATTTTTCAATTTATCTTTTAATTTTTTACGAATAGATTCAATATTATCATCTTTATTCCAATTATTTTTATTAGGTATCAAAACATTAAGGATTCTTTCTTCTGCCATTTCTTTCGCTCTATAACAATTTTTATTAAATGCTTGTATTCGTATCATTTTTATTGCAACATCAGTTAAATCACGAATAATAGAATCTACTTCTTTCCCAACATAACCAATTTCAGTAAATTTAGTTGCTTCTACCTTTATAAAAGGTGCATTAGCTAATTTTGCTAATCTACGTGCAATTTCTGTTTTTCCTACACCTGTAGGACCTATCATTAATATATTTTTAGGTGTTACTTCTGATCTTAAATTTTCATCTAATTGCATACGACGCCAACGATTTCTTAAAGCTATTGCAACTGCTTTTTTTGCACTTTCTTGTCCAATAATAAATTTATCTAATTCATTTACGATTTCTTTTGGGGTCATTTCAGACATAGTGAAAACTTTCCTCATACTTATTTATTTAGATGGTAATTCTTCAATAGTAAAATTATGATTAGTATATATACATATATCTCCAGCTATTTTTAGAGATTTTTTTACTATTTCATATGCATTTAAATTAGTATTTTCAAATAAAGCACGAGCTGATGCTTGTGCATATGGACCACCAGAACCAATCGTTACTATATTATTTTCAGGTTGTATAACATCTCCACTG
>NZ_CP046202.1:93842-109310 GCF_012569785.1 Enterobacteriaceae endosymbiont of Donacia crassipes | reverse complement strand
TCCTGTAATAATTAAAGAAGTAATTTTATCTGCTATTACTAATAATGCTTCTAATTTACGTAAAATACGATCTGTTCTCCAATCTTTTGCTAATTCAACTGCAGATTTAATTAAATTTCCCTGATGTATTTCTAATTTTTGTTCAAATAACTCAAAAAGAGTAAAAGCATCTGCAGTACCACCAGCAAAACCAGCAATTACCGTATCATTATATAATTTACGAATTTTTTTTACATTTCCTTTCATTATAATATGACCAAGAGTTGCTTGTCCATCACCACCAATAACTACATTACCATTTCTCCTTACACTAACTATTGTTGTCATGAGTTTATTCCTCATTATAATTATTATTTATTTTAAAATTTATAAAAAAATAAATAATAATTATATTTTAAAAAAATTTATTAAAATAGTTATTAATTAAAGTTAATATTTCATATTTCATTTTATGAAAAATTATATTATAATTAATGATATAATAGTTTTAAATTTTATTAAAACATTAAAATTATAACATAATTTTAATATTAAACAATAAATTTATATTTAATTAATATTTATATGCAAAATAATATTTTAGTAATCGATACATCTACCGAATATTGTTTACTTTCATTAAAAATAAATAATATTATTTATAATAAAATACAATATTCTCCTTTTTCTCATATAAAATATATCTTACAATTACTTAATAATCTTTTAAAAGAAAAAAAAATTACCTTATCTCAAATATGTTTATTAGGATATAATTTAGGTCCAGGAAATTTTACAAGTTTAAGAATAGGTATAGCAATAATAGAAAGTCTTTCTTACATTTTAAATATTCCTAAAATAGGAATATCACATTTAATGATTTTAGCTGAGCAATCTTGGAAAATAACAGGAATTAAAAATGTTATATCTGTTATAAAATGTAATCAAAATTTATTATATTTTGCTATATATAAAAGAACTTTTAAAGGTTTATGGATAGGGAAAAATAGTGAATGTTTATTAAATTATAATGATTTTTTTAAAAAAATAATTTTATTAAAAGGAATATTTACATTAATTTCTAATGTAAATCAATATATTCAAGATAATTTAAAAAAAACATTAAATAAGAATTTAAAAATAATATTTATTAATAATAAACTTTATTCTTCAGAAAATATTATTAGTATTATCAATACTATGTTTTTAAACAAAAAAAAAATAAAAAAATATTATCAAATAAATTACATTAAAAATGTATTTTAATATAGATATAATATTCTATTTATTATTTTTTTGTTTAATATCTTTTTTTTTTTTAGGTAAAATAATATTTAATTCTAATGTTGATATATTATTTTTTTTATCATCCATTTCTATATTAATCATTTTTGAATTTATTTTTGTATATTTAGAAATTACTTTTAATATTTCTTTTTTTAATTGTATTATATAACAAGGATATATATATCCTTTTTTAGATTCTTCAGATATAATAATCTGTAGTCTTTTTTTAGCAATATTAGCAGTTTTTCTCTTTCTAGACAAAAAAAAATTAATAATATTCATATTATCTCCAAAACCAACGTTGTAAAAAATTTTTTTGTTCTTTTTTTATAAAACGTAAAGGAATTTTTTCTCCTAACAAACGTTTAACAGTATCATTATACGCTAAAGAAGCATTAGAATGTTCATGTAAAATAATACTTTTTCCTTGATTTGATGCTCTTAATACTAAAGGATCTTCTGGAATTACACCTATTATTTTAATACCTAAAATTTCAACAATATCATCAATACTTAACATATCTCCACAATCTACTCTAATAGGATTATAACGTGTAAGTAATAAATATTCTTTAATAGGTTTTTCTCCATTTTTAGCTCTTTTAGATTGTGATGAAATTATACCTAAAATTCTATCAGAATCTCTAATAGAAGAAATTTCAGGATTAGTAGTAATAATAGCTTCGTCAGCAAAATATAATGCAGTTAATGCACCTTTTTCAATACCTGCAGGTGAATCACATATAATAAAATCAAAATTCATTGTATTTAAATTCTTGAAAATAGTTTCCACTCCATTATAAGTTAATGCATCTTTATTTTTTGTCTGAGAAGCAGGTAATATATATAAATTTTTATGTTTTTTATCTTTTATTAAAGCTTGATTTAATGTTGCTTCTTCCTGTAAAACATTGATAAAATCATAAACAACTCTTCTTTCACAACCCATTATTAAATCTAAATTACGTAATCCTATATCAAAATCAATAACAGCAGTTTTTTTACCATTTTTAGCTAATCCAATAGCTATAGCTGCACTAGAAGTAGTTTTACCTACACCACCTTTACCAGAAGTTACAACAATTATACGCATTAGAAATTTTCCTTAATAGTAAATTTAATAAAATTTAATTAAGTGATTTTATTGTTAATATTTTATTTTTTAAATATATTCTTGATGATTTTCCTAAAAATTTTTTAGGAATTTGGTTTTGAAGTAAATATTCACCAGCAATAGATAATAATTCAGCAAATAATTGATTACAAAAAATTTGACAATTTTTATCTCCATTAGCTCCAGATAAAGCTTTGCCTCTCATAAAGCCATAAATATGAATATTACCATCTGCTATTAATTCAGCTCCTGTACTAACATTATTTATAATAATTAAATCACTATTATAAGCATAAATTTGTTGTCCAGATCTAATTGGGTTATAAATAATTTTACTTTTATTATAATAAATATCTTTATTAAATGATAAAGATTCTTTTTCTTTAATTATTTTAATAATAGATTTTGGTATTATATTATTTATATTACTACTTATTTTTTTTTTATTATCAATATTCTGAATTTTTTTATTATCTTTATTATTAGTGAATAAAACAGGTGTACCTGTATTATTTACAATTTTAATAATATTTTTATTATTACATCCACTAACTCCTATAATATTAATTCCAGTTGAAATAATAGCATTATAAACTTTTTCCCAATTTATTTCATTTTTTATATAATAAATATTAACAATAACTGACATTTTTTTAAAAAATGCAGGAGAATGTTGTATTTTTTTTTTTATTGCATTATATATAAGTTCTGGTTGATTATTATATAAATAAATTACATAAAATGAAAAATTATTTTGTTTAAATTTAATTATTTTTGTAAACATCTTTATCTCCTTAAATAAATAAAATTATTTTTAATTAAAATAATTTTATTAATTATATAAATATTTTTTTAATATATAAATATATATAAAATATTTTATACTTGTAATTTTTTATATAAAAGTATAATTTAATAATGTATATAATACACTGTTAATATATTTAATAATTTTAAAAAATAAAAATGAATAATTTATCAAAATTAGATTTATTATCTTTTAGATTTAGAGGATTTTATCCTGTCGTAGTAGATATTGAAACTTCAGGATTCGATCCTAAATATAATGCTATATTAGAAATAAGTTTAATTACATTAAAAATGGATAATGGTTGGTTAAAAAAAAATGAAACATTACATTTTCATGTTTTACCTTTCAAAGGTTCAAGAATTTCTTCAGATGCATTAGCTTTTAATGGTATTAATATTCATACCTCTTTAAGAGGTGCTATTACTGAAATAGAAGTTTTAAAAATTATTTTTAAAAAAATTACTAAAGATTTAAAAAAAAATAAATGTAAAAAAGCAGTTATAGTTGCTCATAATGCTAGTTTTGATCATAGTTTTATTATGGAAGCTATAAAAAGAAATAAAATGGAAATAAATAATCCATTTCATTCTTTTGTAATATTTGATACAACATCAATGTGTGGATTAATTTTAGGACAAACTGTATTAGCAAAATCATGTCATGAAATTGGCATTTCATTTGACAGTAACCAAGCACATTCTGCATTATATGATGCTAATCGTACTGCTAAGTTATTTTGTAAATTAGTTAATAATTGGAAAATTAAAGGAAGATGGTCTCTATAATTATATATTAATTACATAATAAATTATTTTTGAAAATTTAAAATTTTTTTTAATTTATTATTAATATGTAACATATATAGTATATCGGAACCTCCTATTAATTTATTATTTACCCATAATTGGGGAAATGTTGGCCAATTAGCATATTTAGGTAGGTACATTCTAATATCAGAATCTTTTAATATATTAATATAAGTAAATTTTACTCTATAAAATAAAATTATTTTTGCTGCTTTATTAGAAAAACCACATTGAGGATTTTTTGGACTTCCTTTCATATACAAAATAATAGGGTTATTATTAATTTGTTGTTTTATTTTATCAAAAATTTTCATAAACACCTGTTTATTTATTAAAGTAGTTCAAAATTAATATAATTATATATATAATAATTTTATATTTTAAAAAAGTAAAATTTATTTAATATTCAAAAAAAAAGGATGTGTGTGCATAAATATTTAATTGAAATAAAAAAATTATGTAATATTACCATACCAATAATTTTAACACAAATAGCCTATTTTTTAATTAGTATCATAAATATGATTATGTCAAGTTCTTTTAATAAAATTGATATGGCTGTAATATCGATAAGTATATCAATATGGTTACCTTTATTATTATTTTGTCATGGTATTTTTTTATCTTTAATACCTATTATCACAAAATTACATGGATCTAATAAACAACGAAATATTATAGAATATATACAACAATCATATTTATTATCAATAATTTTATCATGTATAATGATATTAATTTTATATAAAACTAATTTTTTTATATATTTATTATTAACTAATAAAATTTTGATTTTAAAAATAATAATTTTTTTAAAAATAATTATGTGGAGTATACCAGGTTATTTATTATTACAAATATTACGTTGTGTTTGTATTTCATTTTCATTAACTATACCTGATATGATCATTAGTTGGATCGGAGTAATAATATATATACCAATGAATTATATTTTTATTTATGGTTTTAGTTATATACCACCTTTTGGAAGTTTAGGATGTGGTTTGTCTATAGTATTAATATATTTAATATTAACTATTATAACCATGATATGGATGTATAATTCAATATATTTTAATAATATAAACTATTTTAGTTTATTTAATAAACCTAACATAAAAATTTTAAAAAAATTATTAAAATTAGGTATTCCTATTGGATTATCTATTTTTATTGAAATTACATTATTTACAGTTGTTTCTTTATATATTTCTTCTATGGGAATAGATATTATTATTAGTCATCAAATAGCCCAAAATTTTAGTTCTTTAATTTTTGTAATTCCATTATCTTTAAGTATAGCTACTACTATATTAGTAGGATTATATTTAGGTTCAGGTTATAAAAATAAAGCTAAAAGGATTAGTTGGATTTCACAAATTATAGGCATTATTTTATCTATTTTTATTATATTAATAAGTCTTTTTTTAAAAAAAAAAATTGCTTATTTATATAATCCTAATCAAAATATTATAAATTTATCATCTAAATTAATATTTTTAGCATCTATTTATCAATTTTTAGATGCTATTCAAGTAATAGGATGTGGTGTTTTAAAAGCTTATAAAGATACTAAATTTATTTTTTTTATTACTTTTATATCCTATTGGATAATAGGTTTTCCTGTAGGTTATATTTTGTCTATGACAAATTTAATTGTAAATTCTATGGGTCCTACAGGTTTTTGGATAGGATTTATTGTTGGATTAACTATTTCAGTAATATTAGTTATATTACGTATTATTAAAATACAAAAAAATTGATTAAATATCATTAATATGATTTAATATAATTAATTTTTTTATGCGTTCTTAACTCAGTTGGTAGAGTGTCACTATGACATAGTGAAAGTCAGAGGTTCAAATCCTCTAGAACGCATAAAATTTTTTGTTTATTTTACATTAACTCCAATAAATTAAACAAAAATTTTTTTTACCTTTACGTAATAAAGTAAAATGATTAAATTTTTTATGATATTCAGTAAATATAAATGATATTTTTGATATTTTTTTATTATTAATGTATATGGAATTAGATTCAATTAATTTAGATGCCTGAGTACGAGAAGATGCAAATTTACTTAAAACTAATATTTTTTGTAAAGAAAATTTTTTATTATTTAAAATAACATTATTAATATTTTTTAATAAGATTGAAAAATCATTTTCTGATAAATCTTTTATATTTTTATAAAAAAGTATATTTGTTATTTTTTTAGCTAAAATTAAACTATATTTTCCATGTATTATTTTTGTCATATATTCTGCAAGTAAATATTGAGGACTATTTTTTTTAATATTATTTTTTTTTTTTTTAAAATTATTAATAATTTCTGATTTTAAATCAGTAAACATATATAGAAATTTATATATAAGTGAATCTGGAATATTTAACCAAAATTGAAAAAATTTATATGGACTAGTTTTATTTTTATTTAACCATATTGTTTTTTTTTCTGTTTTTCCAAATTTTGTTCCATCATTTTTAACAATTAAGTTAGTTGTTATTCCAAAAGCTTTTTTATTATATATTTTTTTTATTAAATCAATTCCTGATGTAATATTCCCCCATTGGTCAGAACCTCCTAATTGAAGAATTACATTAAAATTTTTATTTAAATAAGCAAAATCATAAGATTGTAATAAATTATAAGAAAATTCAGTAAAAGAAATACCATTAATTTCATTATTTATCATTCTATTTTTAATAGAATCTTTATTCATCATATGATTAACACAAAAATATTTTCCTATTTTTCTTAAAAAAGATAAAATATTTATTTTATAAAACCAATCATAATTATTAATAATTATGGCACTATTTTTACCACAATTAAAATCTAAAATATTTTTTATTTGTATACTAATTTTATGAAACCAGATATTAATAATATCTATTGAATTCATTTTTCTTTTTTTTAATTTAAAACTAGGATCACCAATTAAACTTGTAGCTCCACCTAATACAATTATTGGTTTGTGACCTAATTCTTGAAAATATTTTAATGTAAATAATTGTATTAGATGTCCTATATGTAAACTATCTGCTGTTAAATCAAAACCACAATAAAGATTAATATTTTGTTCATTTAAAATTTTAAATAACTTTTTTTGATTAGTTATTTGATATAAAATATCGCGATCTTTTAATTTTTTTAAAATATTTATTTTATTTTTTTTTATCATTTATATTCCTTATATTTTAATATATTAAATATTTTTATTATATAATCTTTCTATGGTTTGTATTATATTTCTAGTATAGATATCCGTTTCAATATTGACATAATTATAAATTTTTTTTTTAGATAATGTAGTTTTTAATAATGTTTCTGGTATTAGATTTACACTAAATTTATCTTTAAATGTTTTATCTATTGTTAAACTAACGCCATCTACACATATGGATCCTTTTGTTAGAATATAATTCATTTGTAAAATATTATTAGGCTTAATCCATAAAATTTTAGAAAAATTATAATTTTTTATATTAGTTATAATTGCAATATCAGTAATATGTCCTAATACTATATGTCCTCCCAAAAAATCATTAATTTTTATTGGTTTTTCAAGATTAATATAATCATTAACTTTTAATTTTTTAAAAGTTGTATTATTTATAGTATGAATTATTATATTAAATAAAATTATATTTTTATATAAGTTTACAATAGTTAAACAACATCCGTTATTTGAAATAGATTCTCCTATTTTTAAATTTTTAACAAAATTTTTACTTGTTTGTATATATACATAATATTTTTTTTTTTTAAAAGAAATTTTTTTAATTTTACCTATTGATTGAATAATACCTGTAAACATTTTTTTCTTTTTATAACAGTTATATATATTGATTATATCTGATAAAAAAAAAATAAATAAATCAAATTAAATTATTTTTATATATAAAATTTTAAATTTATTTATTATAATAAATATTATCTCTTAATATAATTTGAAATTTATTTTTTAATTTTAAAATACATTTATTTATAATATTATTAATTTCTATATCATTTAATGTATGATTTTCGTTTTGTAAAAATAAACTTAAAGTAATATTTTTATATTTTTTAGGAATATTATTTCCTTGAAAAATATCTATAAGTTTTATTTTTATTAAATTTTTTAATTCTAATTTTTTTAAAAATAATAAAATACAATTAAAACTAATTTTCTTCTTTATAAAAAAAGAAATATCTCTTTTATTTACTGGATAATTAATTATTTTTTGAAAATTAAAAGTATTATTGATGATGATATAATCATAAAATAATTCAAATACAAAAGTATTAGAATTTATATTAAAATAATGAATTAATCTAGGATGTAACATGCCAATATATCCAACATATATGCCATTAATATATATTGATGAATTTATATACGGATGTAATATTGTGTTTTTATTTTGTTGATAAAATTCTATTTTATTATTTTTATAAAAAACATTTAAAATATATTCTATATTACCTTTTATATCATAAAAATTAATACATTTATTTTTTTTATTCCAATAGTCATCTAATGAATTTATATTAATTATTCCAGCTAACATTAATTTTTGTGATATACCTATTTTTTGTTTAAAATCTTTAAAAAAACACAAACCATATTCAAAAAAACGTAAATTTTTTTGTTGTCTATTTTTATTAAAAATAATATTATTAATTAATCCATATAATAAAGAATTTCTCATTACAGATGTTTCTTTTGTTAAAGGATTTTTAATTTTTATACATTTTATTTTTGGATATAACATTAACTGTATTTTAGGATTTATAAAACTATAATTAATTACTTCATGATATCCTTGATAAATTAAAATATCTTTAACTTTTTTAATATTAATCTTTCGATATTCTAATATAGAATTATTTTTTTTTATAATATTATTTTTGATAAAAGAAATATTAATTTTTTGAGGAATTTGATCATATCCATATACTCGTATAATTTCTTCTATAACATCTTCCGTTATATTTATATCATATCTCCAACTAGGTATTTGAATAATACAATTAATAATTGTTTTTTTTATAATAATAAAACCTAATTTATTTAAAATATTAAGTATAATTTTTTTTTTAATATTAAAACCTAAGATTTTATATACATATTTAAATGATAAATTTATTATTTTGTTATGATTATTAATATTATTAATATTAATTGTATAAATTTTACTTCTTTTCCCTTTAAATATTTTTAATAATAAATTTGTAGTTCTTATAATAGAAGTTTTTTGTATTAATGGATCTAAAGTATTTTTATGAAAATTATAAATATTATTAATATAACAATTATTTTTTAATAAAAAATTTATATATTTTGGATTTAAAAATAAACATTCTATTAAAATATTTTTAGTTGTTAACTTTACAGAATAATTTTTATTTTGTATTATTCCTGGTATAGACATTATTTGGTTATTATTTATTATCATTAATAATGAATTGTTATTTAGTAAATTTTTTTTTTTATTTTTTAAATTTAATAAATAGTATTTATTTTTTTGATACTTTTTTATATAAATTTTACCATTAATTTGATCAAAATTATAAAATTGGATAGGATATCCTAATTCTAAAATTATATAATTACGAATATTTAATAATGGATTGTTAGATATAAATTTAATTCCAGCATAATATAATCTTTCTTTAATAAAAAAAGGAATTTTTTTAGTTAAATCAATATTTTTAATTATACAATAACTATATTTATATAATATATTTTTTATTTTTTTATCAAAATTAATATTAAGTTGATATTTTTCTGAATTTTTTATTAAAGAATTTTCATATGGTATATTAAATTTAATTTTTTTATTTAAAACAGATAAATCTCTTGTAAATCCTAATATATTTAAACAATCTAGTCTATTTGTAGGAATATTTATATGTAAAATATTATCATATAAATTTAAAACATTGTTATTTTTATTAATATTATTATTTTCATTTAAAATAGTAACATTATTTTTAATAATATTATATTTTGTATATAAACTAATTATTTTAGGAGTACATAATAATCCTTCTGATTTTTTTAAAAAAACATATTTTGGTATTTTTATATATTTCTTATATAAAGAAGAATTTCTAGTAGCTAAAATAATTTTCATTTTATTATAAAAACAATTTATATTAGAAAATATTTTTAATAATTTACCATTATTAGTTAATATTTTAAATTCATAAATTTTAGGATTCTTTTTATATATATTATAATTAATAATTTCACCTTCAATTAGGTGTTTTATATCACTTTTATAAGTAATAGATTCAATTTTTTCTATTTCAAATCCTAACATTGTTATTTTTTTTGATAAAGAATAAATATCTTTATCATAATAAAACCATTCTCGTAACCAGAATTCACTAAATTTTATCATACAAAGTTATTTGATCTAAATTGTTTAAGAAAACGTATATCATTTTCATAAAAAAAACGAATATCAGAAAGATTATAACGTAACATAGTTAATCTTTCTATTCCTAATCCAAAAGCAAATCCACAATATTTATTAGTACTCATACCAACATTTTTTAAAACATAAGGATGTATCATTCCAGCACCTAAAATTTCTATCCATTGTTTATTATTATTTAGTATATCTATTTCTAGAGATGGTTCTGTAAAAGGAAAATAAGAAGGTCTAAAACGTATTTTACATTTTTCACCAAAGAAAAAATTTAAAAATAAAACTAATATTCCTTTTAAATCGACAAAAGTTACTTTTTTATCAATATATAATCCTTCTATTTGATGAAACATAGGTGTATGACTACTATCATAATCATGACGATATACTTTCCCTGCAGTTAAAATTTTTATAGGTGGTTTATTTTGTTTCATAGCTCTAATTTGTACATTAGAAGTTTGAGTACGTAATAAAATATTTTTATCTAACCAAAATGTGTCTTTTTCTGTTCTTGTTGGATGATATTTTGAAATATTTAATGCATCAAAATTATGATAAACATCTTCTATTTCAGGTCCTGTTATTATTTTAAATCCAATATTAGTAAAAAATTCTTCTATCTCATAAATTATATTTGTAATAGGATGTTTAGAACCTGATGAAATATATTTTCCTGGTAATGATACATCGATATTTTGATCTAAAAATTTATTGTTATATTGTTCTATTTCTATTTTTTTTTTACGTTCTATTATTATTTTTTTTATTTGTTTTTTTTGTTTATTATAAATAATACTTTTATGAATTCTCTCATTTTTACTTAAATTTTTTATTAACATGAATTGTTTAGTAATATAACCTTTTTTACCTAAATATTTAATTTTTAATATATTTAAATCTTTAAGATTTTTTACTACAGAAATTTCTTTTTTTGCTATTATAACTATATCATTAGATATCATGATATTCTCATTAATATATTTTATATATAAAACATTTAATTTGATAAAATTAATTTTATGAATGATAAGAATAAGTTAATAATTTGTTAAAAGTTAAGTTATCAGATAACGCTATACTAGCTAATATTTTTCTATTTATATTTATATTATTTTTTTTTAATTGATGTATTAAAGAACTATAAGAAATATTTTTTTGACGCGCTGCTGCATTAATTTTCATAATCCATAATTGACGAAATTTTCTTTTTTTTTGTTTTCTATCTCGATAAGCATATTGTCCTGATTTAATTACTGCTTGGAAAGCAGACCTGTAAGATCTAGATCTAGCGCCATAATATCCTTTTGCTTGTTTTATAATTTTTTTATGTCTTATTTTTGCAGTAACTCCACGTTTGACTCTAACCATATAATTTATATTCCTATAATAATTATTTGTTATATATTTATTTTATAAATAAGGTAAACAAATTTTTAATGAACGTGAATCTCCTTTCGAGACTATTTTTTTTTGTCTTAAAAATCTTTTATGTTTTTTGTTTTTTTTAGTTAATAAATGTCTTAAATTGGCTTTTTTATGTTTAAAAAAACCATTACTTGTTTTTTTAAAACGTTTTGCAACACTACGTACTGTTTTAAGTTTATTCATGTATAAACCATAATTTTATTTATTATTTTTTTGGTATTAAAATCATTATAATTTGCCTTCCTTCAATTTTTGAAGGAAATGATTCTACTATTGCTAAATTTTCTATATCATTTTTAATACGGTTGAGCATAAAAAAACCTAATTTTGTATGCATCATTTCTCTCCCTCTAAATCTTAATGTAATTTTTACTTTATCTCCATTTTTTATAAAACGAATTATATTACGTAATTTAACATTATAATCACCTATATCTGTACCAGGACGAAATTTAATTTCTTTTAAATGAATTATTTTTTGTTTTTTTTTTTGTTCTTTAGAAGCCTTATTTTTTGTATATAAAAATTTACCATAATCCATTATACGACATACAGGAGGTGTAGAATTAGGACTAATTTCTACTAAATCAAATCCAGTTTTTTCTGCTTTTTTTAAAGCTTCTTTAAGATTAATTATTCCTATTTGTTCTCCATTTAATCCTATTAATCTTACAATTTTACTCCTAATATTTTTATTAATTATATTAGGTCGTAATAATTGTATTATTTTTTTCCCAACTTTAATATTTTACCTCCTTAATTTATTTTAAATAATAGTTATTAATTTCTTTATTAATTTTATTAATAATATCATGAATTTTCATAAATCCCAAATCTTTACTAAAACAATCTCTTACTGAAACAAGATTATTTTTTATTTCTTGATCTCCACATATTAAAATATATGGAATATGTTGCATTGTATATTTTCTAATTTTAAAAGCAATTTGTTTGTTTTGAATATCGTATTTAATACGAATATTATTTTTTTTTATTATTTTAAATGTTTTTAAAACATATTGTATATGTTTTTCACTAATACTAAGTATTATTATTTGTATAGGAGTAAGCCAAATAGGTAAATATCCAGAAAATTCTTCAAGAATAATACCTATAAATCTTTCTAATGAACCTAAAATAGCTCTATGTATTATTATAGGAGTACTACGTTTATTTTTTTTATTAATATAAAATAATTTCAAGCATTTAGGTAATGTAAAATCTAATTGTATAGTTCCACATTGCCATTCTCTATTTAAATAATCAAAAAAAGAAAATTCAATTTTAGGACCATAAAAAGCTCCTTCTCCTTTTTGATGTTTAAAATTAATATTCATTTTTTTTAAAATTAATGATAAATCATTTTCTGTTTGATCCCAAATTTTATCATCTCCAATTTTATATAATGGTCTTGTAGATAATTTTACAAAAAATTTTTTAAAACCAAAAATATGATAAATATCATATATCATATGAATGCAATTTTTAATTTCTTCTGTTATTTGATTTTTTGTACAAAAAATATGAGCATCATCTTGAGTAAAACTTCTTAATCTCATTAAACCATGTAAAGAACCAGATGGTTCATTTCGATGACAAATACCAAATTCAGCAATTCTTAATGGTAAATCTTTATATGATTTTAATTTTTGTTTAAAGATTTGAATATGAGCAGGACAGTTCATAGGTTTTATGCAATAATTTCTTTTTTCTGAATAAGTTGTAAAAATTGCTTTTTTATAAATTTTCCAATGTCCTGTTCTTTCCCAAATAGAAATATCAGTTATTAAAGGAGTTTTTACTTCTAAATAATTATATTGATTTAGTTTTAATCGTAAAATTTTTTTTAATTCTTTGAAAATAATATAACCATTATTATGCCAAAAAACCATTCCTGGAGCTTCATCTTGAAAATGATATAAATCTAATTTTTTCCCTATAGATCTATGATCTATTTTTAATAATTTTATTTTATGAGATAAAAAAATTTTTTTTTCTATTTTTTTAGAATTATCATTTTGTTCCATTTTTATTTTTATAAGTAAGAATATTATTTATTAATAATATCAAAAATTTTTTATTAAATATATTAAAAATATTATAAGAAAATTTAATTTATAAAATATTTTTAAAGAAATTTTTGTCCACAAATAACTCTATTATATCCTTGTATATCAGAGTATTGTTTAATATTTTTAAATTTTTTAATTTTTAATTTATTTTTTATTATTGATCCTTGTTTATAACCATGTTCTAATATTAACCAACCATAATTATTTAAATATTTTAAAGAATTTGAAATAATATGGTCTAAATCATTTAATCCATTTTGATTAGAAACTAAAGATTTAATAGGTTCAAATTTTAATTGTTTTTTTAAAAATAAATATTCTTTATAACTTATATAAGGAGGATTACTAATAATAATATCAAACTTATCATTTTTTAAATGACTAAACCAATTACTTTTTAAAAAAGTAATATTTTTAATATTTAATTTTTTAGCGTTATTTTTAGCTATATTGATAATTTTGTCAGAAAAATCTATAGCAGTAATATCTAGAATATTATGTTCACAAGCAAGTGCTAATGAAAGTGCACCACTTCCAGTGCCTAAATCTAATATTTTTTTTATTTTAGTATCTATTTTTTGTAAAACAACATCTACTATAATTTCTGTATCTTTACGAGGTATTAAAACACAAGGTGACACATTAATTTTTAATGACCAAAATTCACAAAAACCTAATATATAAGCTATAGGAATACCTTTAATTCTTTTTTTTAATAAATGTTGTAATATTTTATATTGTTTATAATTAATTTTTGTTTCATTAAAACCATAAATCCATGATTTAGGTTTATTTAAAATAAATGATATTAATAAACTAGCTTCTAGTTGATAATTTGATATTTTATTTTTTTTTAAAATATCTAAAGCATATTGTAAAAATTGATCAATAATCATATATTTATTTTTATAAATTATAATTTATTGTTTTTTTTATAAATTATCGGTTTTATTAAAAGATCTAAGTTTCCATTCATAATTTCATTTAATTTATAAATAGTTAAATTAATACGATGATCAGTAACTCTTTTTTGAATAAAATTATAAGTTCTATTTTTATCTGAACGATCACCAGTACCTAATAATATTTTTTTTTTTAAAGCATTATCTTTATTTTTTTTTTCCATTTCCATTGAATTTATTCTAGCTGCTAATACAGCTAATGCTTTTGATTTATTTTTGTGTTGTGATCTTTCATCTTGACATTCAACAACTATTTTTGTTGGAATATGAGTAATACGTATAGCCGAATCTGTTGTATTAACATGTTGCCCACCAGCACCTGAAGATCTAAATGTATCAATTTTTAAATCTTGAATATTTATTTCTGGCATTTCTATTTTTGATAATTCAGGCATAACAGCTACAATACAAGTAGAAGTATGTACTCTTCCTTGCGATTCTGTTTCTGGGACTCTTTGAACTCTATGTCCTCCAGATTCAAATTTTAATTTTCCATATACTCCTACACCAATAATTTTTAAAATAATTTCTTTAAATCCATTACCATGTTCATTATAATGAATATGTATTATTTCTATTTTCCATC
>NZ_CP046202.1:5670-93746 GCF_012569785.1 Enterobacteriaceae endosymbiont of Donacia crassipes | reverse complement strand
ATTTTTTTGATTCAGCATATCTAATATACATCCTAGAAATATTTTTTACAAAAATCGCTGCTTCATTACCTCCAGAACCAGCTTTTATTTCTATAAAACAATTACGATTATCTTTTTCATTTTTAGGTAATAATAATTCATATAATATTTTTTCTAATTTTTTTTGTTTAATATTAATATTTTTAATATCCTCTAAAACCATTAGATATATATCTTTATCTTTTTCTTTTAACAAAGATCTTGTATTTATTAAATTTAATTGTAATTTATTCCATTCTATAAATGGTTTAATAATATTAGATAATCTTGAATATTCAATAGATAAATTACGTAAAATATTGTGATTATTATATATTTTATAATCACTTAATTTTTTTGCTAAATAATTATATCTTTTATATAAAAGATTAAGTTTTTTAAACATATGAGAATTCATAAACTATACTTTAGTATTAAAAATTATTAAATAAATAATATTATTATAAAATAAATTATTATTTCATATATAAATATATATAATATATATTTTATAGTAGTTTAATTAAACTAAAAAATATAATTTTTATATTATTATTTGAAATATTATTAATAATATATAACAAAATTTTGGATTTGAATATAAAGGTTTTATGTGACTAAAATAAAATTATTTACTGGAAATGCTATTCCAGATTTAGCAACAAAAATTGCTCATCATTTATATATTAATTTAGGTAAAATATTTGTAGGACGATTTAGTGATGGAGAAATATCTGTTAAAATAAATGAAAATATTAGAGGTCATGATATTTTTATCATACAATCAACATGTAATCCTACAAATGATAATCTTATAGAATTAGTTATTATGATAGATGCTTTTAAAAGAGCTTCTGCAGGAAGAATAACTGCTGTTATTCCCTATTTTGGATATGCAAGACAAGATAGAAGAATTCGTTCTGCTAGAGTACCTATTACTGCAAAAGTTATAGCTGATTTTTTATCTAGAGTAGGTGTTAATAGAATTTTAACTGTAGATTTACATGCTGAACAAATTCAAGGTTTTTTTAATGTACCTGTAGATAATGTATTTGCTAGTTCTGTATTTTTACAGGATATATCAAAAAAAATATATAATAATCCAATAATAATTTCTCCTGATATTGGAGGTGTGATACGTGCTAGATCTATTGCAAAACAATTATTTAATGGAACAGATATGGCTGTAATAGATAAAAGAAGATCTCGTGCCAATACAACGGAAGTTATGAATATTATTGGAGATGTAAATAAACGAGATTGTATTTTAATAGATGATATTGTGGATACAGCAGAAACATTATGTCAAGCTGCAAAAGCATTAAAAAATAATGGAGCTACAAAAGTTTTTGCTTATGTTACTCATCCTATTTTTTCTGGAGATGCTATTAAAAATATTTATAATTCGGTAATAGATGAAATTATTGTATGTGATAGTATACCATTAACTAAAAAAATTAAAAAAATTAAAAAAATTAGAGTATTAACATTATCGTTTATGTTATCTGAAGCAATAAGAAGAATTAGTAATGAAGAATCTATTTCTATAATGTTTAAATAAAATTAATAGGATAAATTATTTGAATAATATAAAAATTATTGTAGGTTTAGGAAATAATATAGATAATCAATTTTTTGGTACTCGTCATAATATAGGTGCTGATTATGTTATTAATTTATCCAGAAAATTTAATACAAAATTTAAAAAAATTAAAAAATTTGGAGGATATGTTAGTAATTTAACTTTAAAAAATAAAAAAATAATATTATTTTTACCAAATTCTTTTATAAATAATTCAGGAAAATCAATATTTATTATTGCTAATTTTTATAAAATTACTTTGCAAAATATTTTAGTAATTCATGATGATTTAGATTTTTTACCTGGTATTATAAGGTTAAAATATGGTGGTAGTAGTGGTGGACATAATGGTGTTAAGAATATTATTAAAATGTTTAATAATACATTATTTTATAGATTACGTATAGGTATTGGTCATCCAATAAATAAAATGAAAATAAATAATTTTGTATTAAGTAAACCTACAAAAATTGAACAAAAAAATATTAATTTTGCCATAAAATATAGTATACATGCTTTATTAATTTTTATTAAAAAAAATTATAATCAAGCAGTAACATTTTTACATACTAAAAAATAATAGGATTATTAATGGGATTAAAATGTGGTATAATAGGTTTGCCTAATGTTGGCAAATCTACCTTATTTAATGTATTAACTAATTCTAATGTAGATGCATTAAATTATCCTTTTTGTACAATAAAACCAAATATAAGTATAGTAACTATTCCTGATGATAGATTATTTTATTTATCTAAATTAGTAAAATCTAAAAAAACTATACAATCTACAATAACTTTTGTTGATATTGCTGGTTTAATTAAAGGAGCTTTTAAAGGTGAGGGGTTAGGTAATCAATTTTTACATAATATATCAGAAGTTGATGCTATAATTCATGTAATACGTTGTTTTAATGATAAAAAAATATTAAATTTATCATTTAATCCAATTAAAGATATTAAAATCATAAATAATGAACTTATTCAATTTGATATAAATTTACTTTGTAAATTACAAAAGAATATATATAAAAAAAAACAAAAAAAAAATGAAAAGTTAGAATCTTTATTTAAAATTTGTTTATATCATTTAAAAAATGGAAAATTATTAAATTTATTAAAATTAAATATAGAAGAAATAAATATTTTAAAAAAATTTAAATTGTTAACAATTAAACCAATGTTTATTATTGCTAATACAGATAAAAATAATATTAAAAATAAATTATTTTTTAAAGAAATTTTATTTCTTAGTAAAAACTTTTTAATATTAAAAATATGTATTAAAGATCTTAATAAAGAACCAGAATTATTTTTAGATGATAACCTAAAAAAAATAATCACTTTAAGTTTTAAATTATTAAATTTACATAATTTTTATACTGTAGGTATAAAAGAAACAAAATCTTGGAGTATATTAAAAGGAACAACAGCATTAGAAGCTGCAAAAAAAATTCATAGTGATATTCAAAGAGGTTTTATTAGAGCACAAGTAATTCATTATAATGATTTTATTTTTCATAAAAATATAATAAAAGCAAAATTATCTGGTAAAATGAATATAGAAGGAAAAAAATATATTATTAATGACGGTGATATAATTAATTTTCTTTTTAAGATTTAAAATATATTTTATATAAAAAAATTTATTATTTTAATATATTTATTTTTCCTGATGAAAATTTCGTTATTATCAAATTTATATCAAAATTAGTATTTTAATTTAATTAAATATAAAAATATAAAAATATAAAAAATATATACTACAGTTTTTTATTTTGTAAATTTTAGTTTAAAACTAAAATTTTATTTAATATTAAAAAAAAATTTATATAAAAAATAATATAAATTAATAAATACTTAATGAATATAATTATATTATAGTACATTTTTAAAAAATTTATAAATATATTATAAATTATTTTTTATAAATTATATAGATAAATATAAACATAAAATTATTATTATAATAAAATTAATTATATAAAAATTATTAATATAAATATACAAAGTATATATTTATATTTGTATATTTATGTTAATTAAAGATAAAAAATTTAATAAATTATTATTATTAATATAAAATTAATATGTTTTAAAATAAAAAAAATAATCATATTAAAAATAATTGAAAAATCCTTTTTTTATTTAAATATATTTTATAAACTTTAAATAAAATAATAAATTTAATATTAATTAAAGTTTTTATGAAAATTTTTTCATTTAATATAAATGGTATAAGAGCACATTTACATCAATTAAAATTAATTATAAAAATATATAAGCCTGATATAATAGGATTACAAGAAATAAAAGTAAATAATAAAAATTTTCCTAAAGAAAAAATATGTAAATTAGGATATAATTCCTATATATGTGGACAAATACAATATTCTGGAGTAGCAATATTAAGTAAAAAAAAACTCTTTAATATTAAAAAAGAATTTTTAAAAAACTATAATAATCAAAAAAGATTAATAATGGTTGATTTAGATAGTTCTATTGGTAATATAAAAATTATAAATTGTTATTTCCCTCAGGGAGGTAATAAATATAATCATATAAAATTTAAATATAAAATTAATTTTATAAAAACTTTATATTTTTTTATAAAAAAAAAATTAAATCCTAATAATCATATTATAATAATGGGAGATATTAATATTAGTATAACTGATTTAGATATTGGAATAGGAAATAAAAATCGTCAAAAATGGTTAAAACAAGGAATATGTTCTTTTTTACCAGAGGAAAGGTTTTATATTAATAAATTACTTAACTGGGGTCTATTTGATATTTGGAGATTAATGAATCCTTTTACAAGTAATAAATTTTCTTGGTTTGATTATAGATTGAATAAATATTTTTTAAATAAAGGATTAAGAATTGATAATATTTTAATTACCAAATCATTAATAAAATATTATATAAATTCAAATATAGAATATAATATTCGCAATTTAATTAAACCTTCAGATCATGCTCCTATTTGGGTAAATTTAAAAATTATTTAATAAATTTTATTTTAAAAAATTAGGTGACAAATGATTAAATTATTTAATTTAGTGAAATCTTTTTTTTATTACCTATGGTCATTAATTAATTTTACTAGAATATTAATAATAAATATAATTTTTATATTATTAATATCTTTACTATGTTGTTATATATATAACATTCATCATCAACAAAATATTAACAATAAAATGTTAAAAAAAAAGAATCAAGTTTTGGAAATTGATTTTAATAAAAATTTAACTGATGATTCTTTTTATCAAAATGATCAAAAATTAGAATTATTTAATAAATTTATAAAAAAAGATAATAATTCTATATTAAATATAATTCAAGCAATAAATTTTGCAAAACAAGATAAAAATGTAAGTGGAATTATATTAAAATTACATAATTTGAATATTCATGATTTACCAACATTACGTTATATAGGAAAATATTTAAATGATTTTAAATTAACAGGAAAAAAAATATATGCAATTTCAGATTCATATGATCAAAATCAATATTACTTAGCTAGTTTTGCTAATAAAATTTTTTTATCACCATATGGTTATGTTAAATTATACGGTTTTAGTTTTAAACAATTTTTTATAAGAGATTTTTTACAAAAATTAAAAATAAATACTTATATATTTAGAATAGGAGAATATAAATCTGCAGTTGAACCTATATTAAGAAATAATATGTCTGATAATAATAAAATTTTTTTAAATAAATTAATTAATAATATTTGGCATGATTATGTAACAACTATAGTTACAAATAGAAAATTAACTTTTAGAGAAATTTTTCCTACAAATTCAGATTTTTTAATTTCTCTTGAAAAATCTCATGGAGATTTAGCATTATTTGCTTTAAATAATAAATTAGTAGATAAAATTTCTAATAATACTGAATTTGAAGAAGAAATGATAAAAGTTTTTGGTTCTATTAATAATAAAAAAACATATAATAAAATTAATATTAATGATTATATAAAATCTAAGATAGATAAGACTAATATAGTTAAACATCATCAAAATAATATTTCTGTTATAACAATAAATGGAATAATGATGTATGGTAAAAATAATAGTGATATTATTATAAAAGCAATACACAAAGTATATCAAGATTCTCATATTAAAGGTTTAATATTAAGGATTAATAGTCCAGGTGGAGATATACAAGCAGCACAAGCTATTTATGATGAATTAATTTTATTAAAAAAAGTTCACAAACCTATAGTTGTTTTAATGGGTAAAGTAGCAGCATCAGGAGCATATTGGATTTCTACTGCAGCAGATTTTATAATTGCTGATTCTTCTAGTTTAACTGGATCAATTGGAATATTTAGTATTATATATAATTTTAGTGATTTACTAAATAAATTTGGTATACAACAAGATGGTGTAAATTTATCAGATAGATTTCATTTTCCTATAAGTGAAAAAATGTCTATAATAGAAAAAAAAATAATAGAGTTAACTATACAAAATGGTTATGATAAATTTATTAATGTAGTTTCTAAAGAAAGACATCTTCCTATTGAAAATGTAAAAAAAATAGCTAATGGTATGATTTTTTTAGGTAAAGATGCCATTAAATACGGTTTAATTGATGATTTAGGTGATTTTGATTATGCAAAATTAAAAATTTCTGAATTAACAAAAATTAAAAAAATTCAATTACAATGGGAAAATACAAATATTTTAAATTTATCAGATCTTTTTTTTAAAATAAATAGTTATATTACATATAATATTATTAATGATTTATTTTCCATAAATAATATAAATTTTTTTTATTATCAAAAAATATATGCTTTATTTATTTAATAAATAAAATATAAATAATTTTATATATAATTTTTATATTTTAACAATTAGATTTAGGAGATTTTAATGTCTATTAGAGTTGCTATTAATGGATTTGGTAGAATAGGACGTATTTTTTTTCGAGCTGCTCAAAAAAATACTAAAATTAAAATTATAGCTATTAATGATTTATTAGAAATAAATTATATTGCATATATGATGAAATATGATTCTACTCATGGTATATTTAATAACGAAATTAAAATTAATAATAATAATTTAATTATTAATAATAATGTTATACATATTTTCTCTGAATCAAATCCTAGTAAATTAAAATGGAATGACTTAAAAATTGATGTTGTAATTGAATCTACTGGTATTTTTTTAACAAAAAAATTAGCAGAAAAACATATTTATGCTGGAGCTAAAAAAGTTATTATTACAGCCCCACCTAAAGATAATACTATACCTATGTATGTAAAAGGAGTAAATTTTCAAAATTATAATGGTGAAAATATTATTTCTAATGCTTCCTGTACTACTAATTGTCTAGCACCATTAGCAAAAGTTATTAATGATAACTATATTATTGAAAATGGTCTTATGACTACCATACATGCAGTAACTTCAACTCAAAAAACTGTAGATGGAGTTTCTATTAGAGATTGGAGAGGAGGTAGAGGTGCATATCAAAATATTATTCCTTCAACTACTGGGGCTGCAAAAGCAGTAGGAATTGTTTTACCAGAATTATATAATAAATTAACTGGTATATCATTAAGAGTTCCAATTCCAAATGTTTCTGTAGTTGATTTTACTGTTAAGATTGTAAAAAAAACTACATTATCAGATATTTGTAAAGTAATTAAATTTGCTTCTAATAATTATATGAAAAATATTATTGGTTATACAGAAGATCATGTTGTATCAAGTGATTTTAATGGATCAATTTTAACATCTATTTTTGATAAAAAGGCAAGTATTTCTATTAGTAATAATTTTTTTAAATTAATTGCTTGGTATGATAATGAAACAGGATATTCTAATAAAATACTAGATTTAATATTACATATTTTTAATTAAAATTAAAAATTTTGCTATGTTATTTAATTATTTTAAATACATAGCAATTATTAATTTATAATTAATTAATAAATTTAAAAAAAATTTTTTGTACCTTGTCTGCCTCCTAACAAATGCATATGTAAATAAAATATTGTTTGACATCCATGATCATTACAATTAATTACAATTCTATAACCACTATTATTAATATATTTTTTTTTAGCTAGTTTAGAAGCAACTAATACCATTCTACCTAAAAGTAATTCGTGATTTTTATTAATATTATTAAGTGTACTTATAAAAGTATTAGGTATAATTAAAATATGTATTGGACTTTGAGGTTTTATATCATCAAAAGCTGTAACTAATTTATCTTGATAAATAATATTAACATTTATTTTTTTAGATAAAATTTTTTGAAATATATTTTCTTTATTATTCATAATTATATATAAGTAATTTTAATTCTATTTATCATAAGTTTTTTTTATAAAATTATCCATTTCTGTTTTTAAATTATCAGATTTAGTTCCAAAAACAGCTTGTACTCCGTTACCGGAAATAATAACAGCTGAAGCTCCTAATAATTTTAATTCTCTTCTATTAACTTTTTTTATATCTACAACACTTATACGTAATCTAGTAATACATGCATCTAAATTAGTAATATTTTTTTTCCCTCCAAAAGCTATTACTAATTTTTTTCCATAATTTGAAGATATATAATTTTTATTATATATATTATTTTCTATTTTTTCACGTCCTGGTGTTTGTAAGTTTAATTTAATAATTAATATTTTAAATATACTGTAATAAATAATAGCATATATAATCCCTATTATAGGAAATAACCATATTTTAGAACCATTACCACTTAAAATAATAAAATCAATTAATCCATGAGAAAAACTAGTTCCATTTCTCATTCCTAACATAATACAAATTGGAAAAGATAATCCAGATAAAATAATATGAATTATATATAATAATGGTGCTACATACATAAAAGAAAACTCTATAGGTTCAGTAATTCCTGTAAGGAAAGATGTTAATGCAGCAGATAACATTAAACTACCAATTTTACTTTTATTTTTTTTTTTTGATGCATGCCATATAGCAATAGCTGCTCCTGGTAATCCATACATTTTGAATAAAAATCCTCCTGCTAGTTTTCCTGCAAGTGGATCTCCTGCTATATATCTAGCAATATCACCATGATATATTTGTTTTGTAACTTTACTAAAAAATGAACCTATTTCCATTTGAAATGGAACATTCCAAATATGATGCAACCCAAAGGGTAATAATGTTCTTTCTATAATTCCGTATATACCAAATGCAAATATTGGATTTTGATAAATTGCCCAATATGAAAATAATTGTATTATTTTTTGAATAGGTATCCATATTAAAGATAATAATAGACCAATAAAAATAGATGTTATTCCTGAAATAATAGGTACAAAACGTTTACCAGAAAAAAAACCAAGATATTCTACTAATTGAATATTATTAAAACGATTAAACATATAAGCAGAAATAGAACCTGAAATAATACCACCTATAATACCAGTATCTGTAAGATGTTTTTGTATTATTATATCATGTGTAACATGATTATGTAATAATATAGGAATTACTACTTCAACTGTTTTTGTTAAAATACCATAAGAAACAACAGAAGCTAAAGCAGATATACCATTATTTTGAGTAAATCCTAATGCTACTCCAATAGAAAATATTAGTGGAATATTAGCAAATACAGAACCACCAGTTTTTTCCATAATATTAGAAATAATATTAGGTAACCAATGGAAATTAGCTGATCCAATACCTAATAATATACCAGCTATGGGTAAAACTGATACTGGTAACATTAAAGATTTACCTATTTTTTGCATATTAGCAAATGTATTATTAAACATATAATATCCTAAATTTTATTTATATTTTAAAATTTTAGTTATAAAAATAACTAAGATTTATATATTTCTTCTAAAGATAGTAATAAATTAATTATTATTAATTTATAATTTATTGTATTAATTTTTATTAATATTTTTTTATAAAATAATATTTTTTTTATCATTAATTTTATTTTATCCATAATAATTAAATTAAATATTTTATAGATAATAGAAATTTGATCTAAATTATAAAAAAATTTTAAATTTATTTGTAAATGTAATTTAATTACATCTAATAAAATTAGATAAATCCAATCTAAATAAAATAAAATATTTTTATTATTTAAGATAGATAATAAATTCATAACATCTGTTTCGAATGCAGATATTAAAATATTATAAAAAATATTTCTATTTTTCCATATATTATTATTTAATAAATACAATGCATTAATTGGTGCATAGTTACATATACGTAATGCACTTTTTATAGATTGTTTTTTTAAGATTTGATTATTTTGTAGATTTTTTTTTAACCATGAAATACCTATCTCTTCATTTGGTGGAAAAATATTCCAAAACTGACACCTACTATATATAGTAGGTAATAGTTCATTTTTATTATTACATTGCAAAAAAAAATAAGTATTTTTAGGTGGTTCTTCTAAAATTTTTAAAAGAGCATTACTAGAAAAATCATTTAATTGTTTTAAATATGGAAACCATACAATTTTACCAACATCTCTATAAGATGTTTTAGAAATTTTATTTATTAAATTTCTAATACAATCTACTCCAATAGAAACTTGTTTTATGTTATTTTTAATAATATATAAATCGGGATGTATATTTTTTTGTACTAAAATACAATTATTACATATAGAACAACTATATATTTTTTGTTTATTAATACAAAAAATCCATTTAATTATTTCATAAATTAAAAAAGTTATACCTAATCCATTTAAAGAACAAAAAATATAAGCTGTATAATTTTTTTTATTTTGAAATTGATAAATAATTTTATTATAATAATTATTTAACCAAGGATACTTTGATAATATAAAATTTTTTTTCATAATATTATAATATTATACATTAAGTAATTTATTAATAATATTTTTAACTGAAAATTTAACATTTTTTAAATTTTTATTAGCATCAACAATTTTAATTGTTTTATTTTTTTTTACCATTTTTATATAAAAACATCTTACTTTAGAAAAAAAATTTATAGATTCTTTTTCAATTCTATCTTTCAAAACAGGTTTTATCCTTTGTAAAGCAATTACTGGATTTACATCTAAATAGATAATTATATCTGGTTTTATATTATTTTTAATAAATTTTTGTAAAAATATTATATTATTCTTGTTTATACATCTTCCTCCAATTTGATAAGCATATGTAGATAAATCATATCTATCTGATAATATCCAATTTTTATTTATATTAGGTCTAATAATATTATCTAATAATTGTAATCTTGCGGCATATATTAATAATAATTCTGTTTTATAAGAAAAAATTTCTCCTTTAGCAAATTTAATAATATTTCTTAACTTTTCTGCAATAGGCGTACTACCTGGTTCATGTACTTTAATTATATTATAAATATGTAAATTATTAAGTAATTTAGTTATATAATTACATATTGTAGATTTTCCAGATCCATCAATTCCTTCTACTACAATAAATTTTGTATATTTCATTTTTTATATTTTAATATTTATTAATAAATGTATAATGTGTAGTATTAAAAATAATTTTTATTGTTAATTTATTAACATTAATTTTAATAAATTATATTTTTTTAAATACTAATGATCCATTAGTACCTCCAAATCCAAAAGAATTACATAATACATATTTCATATTATATACATCACGAGATATGTTTGGAATAAAATCTAAATCTAAATTTTTATCAGGATTATCTAAATTAATTGTTGCTGGAACAATTTGATTTTTTAAAGACAAAATAGAATAAATAGATTCTATTGCTCCAGCAGCACCCAATAAATGACCAGTAATTGATTTTGTAGAACTTACAAATAACTTATTATAGTTATTTTTAAATATTTTTTTAATAGCATTTACTTCTGCAATATCACCTAAAATTGTTGATGTACTATGTGCATTTATATATTTTATGTTTTCTGGATTAAGTTTAGCATCTTTTAATGCATTTAACATTGCTAATTGTGCTCCTTCACCATTTATTGGTGGTGAAGTTATATGATATGCATCATTACTCATCCCGAAACCAACTAATTCAGCAAGAATATTTGCATTTCTTTTTTTTGCATGATTATATTCTTCTAAGATTAGAATACCTGCTCCATCTCCAATAACAAACCCATCTCTATCTTTATCCCAAGGTCTACTTGCTTTTTTAGGTTCATTATTTCTTTTAGATAATGCTTTCATTGCACAAAAACCAGCTAAACTTAAAGGAGTTACAGATTTTTCTGTAGCTCCTGTTATCATTATATCAGCATCATTATAAGCAATAATCTTAAAAGCAATTCCAATATTATGGATTCCAGAACTACAAGCAGTATTAATAGATAAACTAGGTCCTGTTAATTTATAATCTATAGCAATATTTCCTGTAATCATACTCATGATAGTGGATGTTAAAAAAAATGGTGTAATTTTATTAGGACCCTTTTTATTCAAAATATAGTGATTTTTTTCTATTAAATTAATACCACCTAATCCAGAACCTATTAATACTCCAAATCTAGGATTATTATATTTGTTAAATATTAGACCAGAATTTTTAATAGCTTCTTGACATGCTATTAGACCATATTGAATAAATAAATCAATATTTTTTTTTTTATTTAAAATATTATTTTTATATTTAAAATTTTTTATTAATCCTGCAATTTTAGTTTTATATTTACTAGTATTAAAAGTATTGATTAAATCAATACCACTATTACCATTAATAAGATTAAACCAATTAGATTTTATTTTATTCCCTATTGGGGTAATCATACCAATACCAGTAATAACTACTCTTCTACGTTTTAACATTATATTTTTCTATATATTATATTTATAATATAATTGTTCATATATGGAATAGAATAATGTAGAATATTATTCTATTCCTATAAGTTTTTTAAAAATTTTATTTTTTAAAATTGTGAATATAATTTACAGCTTTTTCAATATTAGTAATTTTTTCTGCATCTTCATCTAATATTTCAATATTAAATTCTTCTTCTAAAGCCATAATAATTTCAATAGTATCAAGAGAATCAGCACCTAAATCTTCTTTAAAAGCAGAAGATTTAGTAATATTTTGTTTTGTTATTCCTAATTTGTTAATAATAATTTTTTTCACACGTCTAGTAATAGAATTACTCATACTTGTTATATTTTCCTATAAAAAATTTTAGAATAATTTTTTTAAAAATAAATTATCCCATATATAAACCACCATTAATATTAAGTATTTCCCCTGTTATATAAGATGATTTTTCAGAAACTAAAAAAATTACAGCATCAGCTATTTCTTGAGGATCACCAAAACGTTTAGATGGAATTTTTGCTATGATATTATCATAGTCTTTTTTTTTAAGATTTGATGTCATATCTGTTTTAATATAACCAGGAGATATTACATTAACAGTAATATTTTTAGAAGCTACTTCTTTGGCTAAAGATCTACTAAATCCTATAATACCTGATTTAGATGCTGCATAATTTGCTTGGCCTATATTACCTGTAGTACCTATAATAGAACCAATTGTAATTATTCTACCAAATGATTTTTTAATCATATAATAAATAACTTCTTTACAAATTCTAAAAACAGAAGTTAAATTAATTTGTAAAACATTATCCCATTGATAATCTTTCATTTTTATGACTAATTCATTAGATAAAATTCCAGCATTATTAATAAGTATATCTATACTTTTAAATTTTTTAAAAATATATCTAATTAAATTACTTATAATATAAGGTGATTTATTTTTTAAATCAAGAATTAAACCCATACCATTATTTCCTAAATAACTATTGATTTTTTTCACTCCTGTAATAGTTGTAGATGTACCTATTACATAAGCTCCATGTATAGCTAATGTATTAGTAATACTATATCCTATTCCTTTATTAGCTCCTGTTACTAAAGCTATTTTATTTTTTAATGTAAAATTTTTAAATAACATATTTTTTGTTTTAAATTTTATATTTTTTTAATGTTGAAAAAAATGTTTCTACATTATATATGGAATTTATGTGTAAATTATTTACAATTTGTTGTGATATTTTTTTAAGCAAAATTTTAGGAGTAAATTCTATTATATTTAATATATTTTGTTTTTCTATAAATTTAATACATTCAACCCAATTAATAGGAGAATATAATTGTTTAATTAAAACATTTTTAATATCTTTAGATGAAGTTACATAATTATAATTTATATTATTAATAAATTTAATTTTTGATTTATTAATTATAATTTTTTCTAAAAATTTTTTAAATTTTAAAGCTATAGGTTTCATTAATAAACAATGAGAAGGTACATTAATATTTATAGGTATTATATATGCTCCTAAAGATTTAAATATTTTTGTAGCTTTAACTAATGCTAATTTATTTCCACTAACAGTGATATTATCATATGAATTATAACTAGATATTGAAATAATATAATTATATTTATTAATTTTTTTACAAATTTTTTTAATTATTTTTTTTTTAATCCAATAATTGTTTGCATATAATATCCAGTAATATAAAAATCATTTAAATTACACGATATTTCATGCATTAATTTACCTCTGAATGTTACTATTTTAATAGCATCAGAAAAACTAATAATACCACTACAGACCATAGCAGTATATTCTCCTAAACTATATCCTATAACTATATTAGGCTTAATATTATATTTATATAACCATAAATTATATATTGCTATAGATGATGTTAAGATAGCAGGTTGAGTATAATATGTTTTATTTAATTTTTTTAATGGACCTTTTTGTGTTAGATACCATAAATCATATCCTAATATTTCTGAAGCTAAATAAAAAGTTTCTTTTATAACTTTAAATTTTTTATATAAATCAGATAACATACCAATGAATTGAGTTCCTTGCCCAGGAAAAATAGCAGCAAATTTTTTCATTTTATTTCAATATATTTTATATATATATTAATTTAAATTTAAATTAATTTTTATTTATAATTTTTTTACCTTTATAAAAACCATCATCAGACATATGATGATATAAATACTTTTTTCCTGTTTTTTTATTAATTAATAAAAATTTATTCTTTGATATTTTATCATGAGAACGTCTCATTCCTCTTTTAGATCTTGATTTTTTGTGTTTTTGAACAGCCATAATATTTACCTATTTATGAGAAATATTATTTCAATATATATAATTAATTATAATTTAGTATATATTATATTTAATATATATAATATATTTTTTATTATTATTTTAATCTAAGTAAACAATTATTTAATTCTTTACTTAAAGGAGCATTAATTATAATTTTTTTATTATTTATAGGGTGTATAAATGTAATTTTTTTAGCATGTAAAAATAATCTATTTAAATTAAATTTTTTTTTAAATTTTAAATTTATATTATTATCACCATATCGTTGATCATTAATTATAGGATAATTTAAATAAGACATATGTACTCTAATTTGATGTGTTCTACCAGTAATAGGTTTAATTTTTGTTAACATAAAATTTGTATAATTTTTAAGAATTTTGAACTTAGTTTCTGAAAATTTTCCTTTATTATCTATTTTAACTTTAATTTTTTTATTTAAAAAATTTTTTAATAAAAAATTTTTAATATAAATATATTTTTTTATAATACAATTTCCTTTTACTAAAGCAATATATTCTTTTTTTATTTGTTTTTCTTTCAATTGTTGTTGTAATATTTTTAATATTGATCTTTTTTTAGCCATTAATAAAACACCGGATGTTTCTTTATCAATTCTATGTACAAGTTCTAAAAAAAAGTTTTTCTTAAATAAAAATCTGTAGCTTTCGATAATACCATAATTAATTCCACTTCCCCCATGAACTGCTATTCCAGAAGGTTTATTAATAGCTAAAATATATTTATCTTCAAAAATAATTATTTTTTTTAAAAATGTTATTTTATTTAAGTTTATTTTTTTTTTATTTTTTTTTACATAATTTATATATATATAAGGAAGTTCAATTATGTCTTGATGTTTTATCTTAAAATTTGGAAATACCTTTTTTTTATTAACTTTTATTTTTCCTTTTCTTAATATTTTATATATTAAACTTTTAGGAACTGTTTTAAATTTTTTAATTAAAAAATTGTCTATTCTTTGTTTATCAATAATAGAAGATACAATAATATTTTGATTTTTCATTATTTTATTTCAAAAATTATATTTATTATTTTATTAATAATAATCAAAAATTTTTAATATACACAATATATTTTTACATAAAATGATTTTTTGAAAATTAAAATTTATGTTATTATTAATATAATAAATAAATTTTATCAAATTTTCATAAATACAAATATTTTTTTATTTTAAATAAAATTTTATTTAAAACTATAAATAATCATAAAATATATTTTATTATTTTCGAATAATTAATATTATTATTTTAAATCTATTCATAAAAGATTAAATACAATTTTCTTATTATATCATTTTTATATTTTGTATAAAATATTAATCAGTTTAAAATACATGAGTAAGTTATTATGAAAAGAATGTTAATAAATGCTACTCAACATGAAGAATTACGTGTTGCTCTAGTAGATGGACAAAGATTATATGATTTAGATATAGAAGATTCTAATCATAAACAAAAAAAATCTAATATATATAAAGGGAAAATTACACGTATTGAACCAAGTTTAGAAGCTGTTTTTGTAGATTATGGAGTAGATAAACATGGTTTTTTACCCATTAAAGAAATTACAAAAGAATATTTACCTAATAATTATGAAAATTTTTATAATAAAATAAATTTTAAAGATTCTTTATTAATTGGTAAAGAAATTATTGTACAAATAAATAAAGAGGAAAGAGGTAAAAAAGGAGCATCATTAACAACATTTATTAGTTTAGCAGGTAGTTATTTAGTTTTAATGCCTAATAGTTCTAATTCTAGTGGAATATCTAAAAAAATAGAAGGAGAAGATAGGAAAATTTTAAAAAAAATTTTATCATTATTATATTTACCAAATAATATGAGCTTAATTATTCGTACGGCTGGTTTAGGACAAAATATAACGAAACTTAAATTAGATTTAAAATTTAGATTAAAACATTGGGAAATAATAAAAAAAATAGCTAAAAAAAAATCAGCTCCTTTTTTAATACATCAAGAAAGTAATATTATTGTAAGAGTATTACGTGATTATTTATATCATGATATAAATGAAATTTTAATAGATAATTTAGAAATCTTGAAATTAGCAAAAAAACATATTAATATTTTAGGAAGATCAGATTTAAATCATAAAATTAGATTATATAAAGGTAATATTCCTTTATTTAGTCATTATCAGATAGAATCTCAAATTGAAACAGCTTTTCAAAAAGAAGTACGTTTGCCTTCAGGTGGTTCAATTGTAATTGATACAACAGAAGCATTAACATCAGTAGATGTTAATTCATCAAAAGCTACGAAGGGTATTGATATTGAAGAAACAGCATTAAATATTAATTTAGAAGCTGCAGATGAAATTATTAGACAATTTAGATTACGTGATGTAGGTGGATTAATTGTAATAGATTTTATTGATATGTCTATTGTAAAAAATAAAAAAATTATAGAAAAAAGATTACTTAATAATATACGTTATGATAGAGCTAAAATTAAAATTAATCATATTTCTAAATTTGGATTATTAGAAATGTCACGTCAAAGATTAAAATCTTCTTTAAAAGAATCTAGTTATTATTCATGTCCTAGATGTTTAGGACAAGGGACATTAAGAGATAATAAATCTTTATCATTATCTATTTTAAGATTAATAGAAGAAGAATCTTTTAAAGATAATACAAAAGAAGTATATGCTATAGTTCCAGTTAAAATAGCTTCTTATTTATTAAATGAAAAAAGAGATTCAGTAAATGCTATTGAAAATAGAAAAATTAAAACATTTATTATACCTAATCCTAAATTAGACACACCTAATTATTCTATTTTACGAATTAAACATGATGAAGGTAAAAAAAATTTTTATTCTATTAAAGATACATTACAAAAATTAGATTCAAATAATTATAATTTTAATTACTTAAAAAATAAATTTTTACAAAATATTATAATTGAAAATAAAAAAAACAAGAAATTAAAAATATATGATAAATGTTTTTCAAATAAAGAATATTATTTTATTTTTTATTTATATAAATTAACATGTTTATTGTTGAAACAAAAATATATATTATTTAATTTTTTAAATTTTTTTAAAAAAAAAATTATTTATATAAAAAAAATTATAAAAAATATTACACAAAAAATTATTATTTTAAATAAATTTATTTTTAATAATTATAAAAAATTTTTTATTTTCAATAAAAAAAGAATTTTTTCAATTTCTAGTGTAGGTATTAAAAATAAAAAATTAAAATTATTTAAATTAAATAACAATTTAATAATTAAAAATAAAAAAAATAATAAAAATTTTTTTAATTTTATACAATTAAAAAAATTCTTAAAAATAAAAACAAATTATAATTATTTATCATCTGATAAAAAATATATAAAAAGTAATTTTGATACAATTATAAATATTTCTAATAAAAAAAAAAATAATATATCTAATCTTTCTATAGAAAATAGAATAGGATTAAATAAATTTAAAAATCCAGTTAAAATTAATAAGATTATATTAAATAAAATCAAATCACAAACAAAAAAAAACTTAATATCTAAAATTAATATAATTAGTTCTGATATTATAAAAATACATAATCAAAAAATAAAAAATAATAATTTCATAACTAAAAAAAAAATATATAAAAATTATATATCAACAAATAATAAAAAAATACAGAATAATTTCACAAACTGTTTTAATAATAATAATAAATTAATTAATTCATCATTTAATTTAAATAGTAAAAAAGGTGCTGGAGCTCATGCAGCTAAAAAATATGCTACATCTCCAATAAAAAGATTATAATTTTTTTATATTATATAAAAATATATAAAATATTAAATATTTAAAAATAAAAATTAAAATATAATCAATATATATTGATTATATTTTAATTAGAGATATTTTTTATTTTTTAATTTCAGAGAGTAAAAAATGATTCTGAAACAAAAATATAATGTAAAAAATATAAATTATTATAATAATATTAATTGTAAAAATTGTTTAACATATAAATTATGTATGTTTTTTAAATATAAAAAATATACTACAATTTTTAAACAAAAAAAATTAATTCATAAAGGAGAAATATTATTTAAAACAAAAGAAAAAATGTATTTTTTATATACTATACAGTCAGGAACTATTAAAACTTATAATTTTACAAAACAAGGACATGAACAAATAATTAGATTTTATTTTAAAGGTGATTTAATTGGTTTAGATAGTATCTATAATGGCGTTTACAATAATTTTAGTCAAGCTTTAGAAACATCTACTTTATGTAAAATATCTTTATTAAAATTAAATAATATTATTGTAAAAATTCCATCTTTAGGACAAAAAATTATTAATTTAATGAGTGAAGAAATTAAAATAAATTCTTATTTTATATCACTTTTATCTAGAAAAAAAGCAGAAATAAAATTAGCTACATTTATATATAATTTATCTAAAAAATTAAAAATAATAGGATATTCACATAAAGATTTTTTTTTATCTATGACTAGAAATGATATTGGTAATTATTTAGGTATTACAGTTGAAACTATTAGTCGTATTTTAAATAAATTTAAAAAAAGTAATATATTAATTATTCACGGCAAACATATTATAATTCAAAATTATTTAAAATTAATTAACTTTATTAATTAAAAATTAATATATATAAAAATATAAAGTTTACTCTAGTATTTTTATATACAATGAGTAAACTTTTTTATTAAAATTTTTTTAAAATTTTATTTATAGAATTTTTTGCATCTCCAAATAACATATAACTATTATCTTGATAAAATAAAAGATTATTAATTCCAGCATATCCTTGATTCATACTTCTTTTAAGAATAATAATATTATTAGCTTTCCATACTTCTAAAATAGGCATTCCTGATATTGGACTATCAATATTTTCTTGAGCTAATGGATTAACTGTATCATTAGCTCCTATTACAAGAACTGTATCTGTATTAGTAAAATCTTTATTAATATCATCCATTTCATACACCATATTATATGGTATATTAGCTTCTGCTAATAAAACATTCATATGTCCTGGCAAACGTCCAGCCACAGGATGAATAGCAAATCTAACTTTAATATTTAATTGAGTCAGTTTATTTACTATTTCTGAAAGTGGATATTGTGCTTGTGAAACAGCTAATCCATATCCAGGAACAATAATAATGTTATTTGAACTTTTTAATATTTCAACTGTATTATCAATAGATATTTCTTTATAACTTTGTATATTTGTTTTGACTAAAGTAGAATTACTATTTTGATTATTAATTTTATTACTATTTCCAAGAAGTACATTAAAAAATGATCTATTCATACCTTTACACATTAAATATGAAAGAATAGCTCCAGAAGAACCAACTAAAGCACCTGTTATAATTAATAAATCATTAGTTAACATAAACCCTGAAGATGCAGCTGCCCATCCTGAATAAGAATTTAACATTGATATTACTACAGGCATATCTGCTCCACCAATACTCATTATTAAATGGAAACCAAATATTAATGAAATTAAAAATATTAATCCTAAAACAATAATTTGTAATTTTACATTATATGTATTTAAAAAAATTATCATTAAAATGAATGATATTAATATAATTAATAAATTAATTTGATTTTTAAATTTTAAATTTAAAGTTTTTGATTTAATCAAACCAGATAATTTATTAAAAGCAAGTATAGAACCTATTAAAGTAATAGAACCAATAAAAATACTAAAAAATATTTCTATTAATTGCATACTTATATTTTCATTAAAAATAATTTTATCATATATTAATAATATATAATTATTAAATCCTACAAGAACAGCAGTTAATCCTACAAAACTATGTAATATTGCAATTAATTGAGGCATTTTAGTCATATCAATTTTTTTTGAAATACTTATTCCTATAAATGCACCTAAAAAAATTGATCCTAAAATATAACCAATATTATTAATTTTTGCTTTTAATATAGTTATAACAATTGCTATAAGCATACCATTAATAGCAAATATATTACCTTTTTTAGAAGTTTCTTTTTTTGAAAGACTTGCAATACTTAATATAAATAAAACTGCTGATATAGTATATGTAAATATTAATGACCTATCAAACATTTATAAATTCTCCTTAATTTTTACGAAACATTTTAAGCATACGTTGAGTAATAATTAATCCTCCAAAAATATTAATACTTGATAATAATGTTCCTAAAAATGCTAATATAATTGTAATACAATAATTATTATTAAGTTGTAAAATAGAACCAATAATAATAATACCAGAAATTGCATTTGTAACAGACATTAAAGGAGTATGTAATGTATGGCTAACATTCCATACTACATAATAGCCTATTATACAAGATAATAAAAAAATTATAAAATGTGGTATAACTTCATGAGGAATAGATTGTGTCATATAATATGTAGAAAATAATCCTAAAATATATAAAAAATATTTATTTTTTAAAAAACATTTATTATTTTTCTTTATATTTTTTTTTATATGTTTAAAATTATTTGATTTTTTTATATGATCTTTTATCTTTGATGATTTAATTTTTGGTGCTGGCCATATAATTGCATGATTATAAATTACAGTCATATTTCTAATAATTTCATCTTTTAAATCAATATTAATTGTACCTAAATGATTTTTAGATAATAAATTTATTAAATTAATAATATTTGTACTATATAATTGGGATGCTTGAGGAGCTACTTTACTAGGTAAATTTGTAAAACCTATAATTTTAATATTATTATTTGTAGTAATTATTTTATTTTTTTCTGTTAATTCGCAATTACCTCCATTTTCAATTGCAAGATCAAAAATTATACTACCAGGTTTCATTAATTTAATCATTTTTTTAGTAATTAAAATAGGTGCTTTTTTATTAGGAATTATTGCTGTTGTAATAATAATATCTGTTTTTTTTACTACTTTATTAAAAGATTCTTGTATTAATTGTGATTTTTTTTTTGATGAATGAGTTTCATATTCATGAATATTATTTTTTTTTTGATCTTTTAATTCTAAAAATTCTGCACCCATACTATGAATTTGTTCTTTTACTTCTTTTCTTGTATCAAAAGCAATAACAATTGCTCCTAAACTTTTTGCTGTTCCAATAGCTGATAAACCAGCAACACCTGCTCCTACTACCATAACTTTAGCTGGCAATATTTTGCCTGCAGCAGTAATTTGTCCATTTAAAGTTCTTTCTAATAAGTTAATTGATTCAATTATACTTCTATAACCAGATAAATTATTCATTGAACTTAAAGCATCAAAAGCTTGAGCTCTAGAAATTCTAGGTATTGCATCCATTGCAATGGTAGTAATATTTTTTTGAGCTAAAATATTTAATAATATTTTATTTTGATGTGGCCAAATAAAACTTATTAATATACTATTATTTTTTATTAATTTACTTTCTTCTTCATCAATAGGATGAATTTTAATTATTATATTTGCATTCCAAACTTCTTCATTTTCTACAATTCTTGCTCCATTATTTTCATAATCTTGATCATTAAAATAAGATAAATTTCCAGCTCCTTTTTCAATATATATTCTGAAACCTAATTTTATTAATTTTTTAATATTTAAAGGTGTCATTGCTACTCTTTTTTCTTCAAAATATTTTTCTTTTGGTATCCCAATTATCATCATAAAATATTTAACCTATCATAAATTATTTATATTTTTATATAAAAAATAATATTTATTTTAATTTCAAAATTATCATTTATTAAATTATTTTTCAAATTTTTATTTTATTTAATAAAATAAAATATATAAAAATATTCATTTTATATTATTAATTATTTGAAGATTAAATCCAGAATCTAAATAAATAATTTCTCCTGTAATACCTAAAGATAAATCAGAAGCTAAAAAAGTAGCAACATTACCAATATGATCAATTGTAATAGATTCGTGTAAAGGACTTTGTTTTTTATATAATTTAATTATATGATTAATATTTTTTATTCTAGAAGAAGCAATAGTTTTAATTGGGGAAGGAGATATTCCATTAATTCGGATATTTTTATACCCAATATTACATGCCAAATAACGAATATTAGCTTCTAATGAAGCTTTCGCTAAACCCATTATATTATAATTTTGTACAAAATTTTGTGACCCTAAATAAGTTAACACTATAATTGAAGATTTATTATATAATAAATTTATACATTCCTTTACCATTCCTAATAAACTATAAGAATTAATATCATGAGAAATTTGAAATTCTAAACGAGATGTATTTAAAAAATTTTTTTTTAATGTATTTTCAGGAACAAAAGCAATAGAATGAACAAATCCATCAAATTTTTTCCATATTTTAGATATTTTAAAAAATAAAAATTTTATATCTGTATCTTTAGATACATCACATTTTATTATTGGATATTTTGTCATATTTTTTACTAATTTTTCAATTTTATTTTTATTTTTATTTTTTTGATATGTAAAAATTAAATTTGCTTTATGTTTATACATAATACGAGCTATACCATAAGCAATTGATAATTTATTTAAAATACCTGTAATTAATATTTTTTTTCCTAATAATAAACACATTTTTTTTCCTAAAAAAATTTATATTTTATTAGTATTCTTAATAAAAATTTTAAAAAATATAAGAAAATTAAATATTTTTTTTAAAAAGTTTGATATTTATCAGCTTTTTGATTTGTTTCACTAGACAAATGTATTATTAATTGATGTACTTTTATATGACACAATTTTAGTGTCTATTTTTATGTAAAGGTAATAATTGATGTCCAAGATTAAAGGTAACGTTAAGTGGTTTAATGAATCTAAAGGTTTTGGTTTCATTACTCCTGAAGATGGTAGTAAAGATGTTTTTGTACATTTTTCTGCTATTCAAAGTAGTGGTTTTAAAACATTAACTGAAGGCCAAAAAGTAGAATTTGAAATTACTAACGGAGCCAAAGGACCTTCTGCTGCTAATGTTATTGCTATTTAATTTTATTTAATTAGCTAAGTAGTCAGATAAGGTTAAAATATTATTTGCCTCTGATAAATTTTTAGAATTTTAACTATTTAAAACTATAAAATAATTTTATTTATTAATAATAAGTAAAAAAATTTTAAATAATTTGAATAAAAAATAAAATTTTCAGAGGCATTATTTATCAAATTTTAAGAAAAATAATTTTCTGCATTGTATGAAGAACGTACAAAAGGCCCACATTTAACTTTTTTAAAACCTATTTTTTTAGCTGCAATTTCAATTTTATTAAATTCATTCAAACTAATATAATTTGATACAGGAACATGATATTTACTTGGTTGTAAGTATTGTCCTATAGTTAAAATATCAACTCCATTATATTTTAAATCTTTTATTGTATTAAATAATTCTTTTTTTGTTTCACCTAAACCAATCATTAATCCTGATTTAGTTAAAATTTTAGGAAATAAATATTTAAATTTTCTTAGTAAAATTAAAGATTTTTTATATATACCTGCAGGTCGTATTTGTTTATACAAACGTTCTACTGTTTCTATATTATGATTAAAAACATCAGGTAAAGAATTACTAAATATTTTTAAAGCTTTTTCAATACAATTTTTAAAATCAGGAACTAAAATTTCTATTTTAATTTTAGAATTTTTTTCACGTATTTTTTTTATACAATTAACAAATTGTTGTGCTCCACCATCATGTAAATCATCACGAGTAACTGAAGTAATAACAACATATCTTAATTTCATTAAAAAAATAATATTTGCTAACTTAGAAGCTTCATATTTATCATACTTTATTTTTGGTCTACCATGCATAACATTACAATATAGACAATTTCTTGTACATATATTACCTAAAATCATAAAAGTTAATTGTCCTTTACTGAAACATTCTATTAAATTAGGACATAATGCTTCTTCACAAACTGAATGTAATTTATTTTGTTTTAAAAAAGATTTTATTTTTTTTATTTTATTAATATTTTTTACTGAAAATTTAATTTTAATCCAATCAGGTTTTTTAAAAATTTTTTGTTTCATATTTTTATATATGGTAATTAAAATAATTAAATATAATATATATTATAAAATAATAAATAGTGTTTAAAAAAAAGTAAATATAAAATTTATATTAATAATAAAAACTCATTTATTAAGAATTTTCTAATTTTAAACATTTTTATATTATAAATATAATTTTTTAAATTTGTCATTTTGAGTTTTTTCAAACCACATGGATTAATATAATTAAAAGGTAACAAATTCATATTAATATTAAATGATATACCATGTAAAGTACATCCTTTAGAAATTTTTATACCTATAGATGCTATTTTTTTATTATTTATATATATACCAGAAACATCTTTAAAAGATGAATTGGATGATATATTAAAATATAATAATATATTTATAACTATTTGTTTTAAAATAAAAATAAAAGATTTAATCTTAAGTTTTCTTCTTTTTAAATTAATTAAAAAATACATAATTTGTTGCCCTGGAGCATGATAAGTAATTTTTCCTCCTCTATCAGTACAAAATATAGGTATATTATGATTATAATTAATAATATCTTTTATATTAGATAATTTTCCTTGAGTAAAAACAGGATAATGTTCAACTAACCAGATTTCATCTAATGTTTTATTTGATCTTGTATAATTAAAATTACACATTTTTTTATAAGTAGAATTCCATAATTCTATGCCAAGATTTCTTATAATGAAATTTTTTTTATACATGATATATATTAATATTTTTAATTTATATAAATTTTTTATTGATTAATCCATTTACTTAATAATAATCTTATATAGTCTAAAAAACAAACAAAAAAATTTCCTTTTGGAATATTTTCTAACGAAATTAATGGATAATCTACAATTATATGATTATTAATTATAAAAGTAACATGTCCTAATATTTTATTTTTATAAATAGGAGCAAAAATTTTATTATTTTTAATATGATATAAAATTTTAATTTTTTTTTCTTGATTTTTAAAAATTGTTAGATATACATCATTTTTGATACCAATTCTTACATATGATTTTTGACCATATAATACTGGGATAGACGCTATTTTTTGATATTTTTTAATTGGATGAATTGTACGAAATGTTTCAAAACCCCAATTTAATAATTTCTTACTATTTTTTTTACGATCTTGTTCTGTTTTATCACCTAATATTACAACAATTAATCTCATATTATTTTTTGTTGCAGAAGCTATAATATTATAACCTGCATCTTTTGTATGACCTGTTTTAATTCCATCTACATGTAGAGTTTTATCCCATAATAATAAATTACGATTTTTTTGATGTATATGATTAAAAGTAAAGCTTTTTTCTTTATAGATAGAATATTCATAAGGAAAATCTTTTATTAAAGATTTACCCATAATAGCTATATCTTTCGCTGTTGTATATTGTCCTGATTCATCTAATCCATGTACATTTTTAAAAATAGTATTTTTTAATCCTATTTTTTTTGCATAAAAATTCATTAAATTTACAAAATTTTGTTGATTACCAGATATATATTCAGCTATAGCAACACAAGCATCATTTCCTGACTGTAATATAATACCTTTTATTAAATTATTTACAGAAATATGATCTCCTACTTTTAAAAACATTAACGATGAACCATTAAATTCATTATTTCCTGTAGCCCAAGCATTTTTACTAATAGTAACAATATCATTACGATGTAATTTCCCTTTAGCTAAAGCTTTTCCAATTACATAACTAGTCATAATTTTTGCTAAACTAGCTGGTTTTTGAATTTTATCTGAATTTTTTTCAGTTAAAATTATACCTGTATTGTAATCTATTAAGATATAAGATCTGGCATCAATAGATGGTTGTAATTCAATATTAAATATATTTTCGTTAGCATATATAATTGTTGAATATATTATAAATATAGTAGTTATTAATTTTATTTTTGTAAAAATAAATTTATTAGATTTTTTATATATTTTTATCATATCTATACTCATAAAATTTTAATTTTATTAGATATTTTTAAATAAGATTTATTAAAATAACATTTTATATAATTTTTTTAAAAATGTAACTAAATTTTTAGTAAAATACTAAACATAATAAAATTATTTAATTATATAAAAAAACATGAATATTAATTTTATAAAAAAATATAAATTTGCACTAGGAGTTGAATATAATGGTACTAATTATCATGGATGGCAAAAACAAAATATATATTATAAGAAAACAATACAAGGATATTTAGAAAAGGTTATTTCTAAAATTGCTAATCATAATATAATTATTTTTTGTGCAGGTAGAACTGATATAGGTGTACATAGTATAGGACAAGTAATTCATTTTGAAACATCTAGTTTTAGAAGTAAAAAATCTTGGATTTTAGGTATAAATAGTCTTTTACCTAAAGATATAGTTATAAAATGGATAATTTCTGTAAAAAAAGATTTTCATGCTAGATTTAGTGCTTTATCTCGTAGATACGTTTATATTATCTATAATAATATATTTAAATCTGCTATATTTAGTGATTTAGTTACTTTATATAAAAAAAAATTAAATATCATAAGAATGAAAAATGCAATTCAATATTTATTAGGAGAACATGATTTTTCATCTTTTCAATCTGGTAAAAAAAAAAATATTTCTTCTTTTAGAAAAATCATGTATTGTAATATAAAAAAATTTGGAGATTATATTTTTATAGATATTAAAGCAAATGCTTTTTTATATCATATGGTAAGAAATATTATAGGTAGTTTAATAGAAATTGGTATTGGTCGTAAAAAAGAAGATTGGTTGTTAGAATTAATCAAAATTAAAGATAGAACTAAAGCTGCTTTTACAGTTAAACCTAATGGTTTATTTTTAATGGAAGTGGAATATCCAAAACATTTTGGTATCCCTTATTTTAATTATAATTTATATTTAATTTTAAAAAAATTAATTTAATAATATTATTTTTAAAAAATATATATAATGTTATATATATAATTATTATTTTTAATAAGAATATTTTTAATAAAATTTTATAGTTTTTAAAAAATTATTTTAAATATATCATTCTATTTTATTTAAAAAGAAAATATATATTTATATGTCAATAATTGATTATTTATTTGTATTTATATTAATGTATTTTTCTATAATTAGTTTTTTTAGAGGTTTTATAAATGAGATATTAACTATTTTTGTTTGGTTTATATCTTTTTATTTATTTAAAAAATATTATCATTATTTACTTTTTATAAAAAAAATAAATATAAATAATTTTTATTTTAAAGAAATTTTTTTATTATTTTTTTATTTTATATTTATTTTAATACTAGGGTATATTTTTAAAAATTATTTAAATATTAAAATTAAAAATATTTATATTAAAAATATAAATAGATTATTAGGATTATTTTTTGGATTATTAAAAGGATGTTTAATAATATTTATTTTATTAAATTCATTAAATTATATAGATAAAAAATTATATAATTATATATTAATTAATAATAAATCATTATTATTTATTTATTTCAATAATATTTTACAACAATATAAATACTTTTTATAAAATATTTATTATATTTTACCCAGAGCGGGAATTGAACCCGCATAGCAATATAAATGCCGAGGGATTTTAAGTCCCTTGTGTCTACCAATTCCACCATCTGGGTAAGAGAATTTTAGGCGCATCTCGGAATTGAACCGAAATAAGAGGATTTGCAATCCTCTGCATAACCATTCTGCCAATGCGCCTAACAAAATTAATTATATAATAAATTATTAATTATGTATATAATATATTTTAGAATTTTTATAATATATTTTATATATAATTTTATTATTTTTTATATATAATTATTAGTTATACATAAAATGTATATATAGGATATAAAATGTTAAATAAATTAATACTTGTGATTAATTGTGGTAGTTCTTCTTTAAAATTTTCAGTCATAAATCCTATCAAAAAAAAAATTTTATTATCTGGTTTAGCTGAAAATTTTTATGATAATAGTTCTTTAATTGTATGGAATTTTAATAAAAAAAAAAATAAAATTAAATTTAATAATAAAATTACTCATAAATTTATATTAAATTATTTAGTAGACGAAATATTAAAAAAATATTTACTACTATATAATAATATTATAGGTGTTGGTCACCGTATAGTACATGGTGGTGAAAAATTTACTAATTCTATATTAATTACGGATATTGTACTTAAAGCAATAGAAAAAGCATCTGTTTTTGCACCTTTACACAATCCTATCCAAGTAATAGGTATAAAAGAAATAAAAAAAATTTTACCACATTTAAAATCTAAACAAATTGCTGTATTTGATACAGCTTTCCATCAAACAATACCTATTGAATCATATTTATACGCATTACCTATTAAATTTTATGAAAAATATAAAATACGTCGTTATGGTGCACATGGTACTAGCCATAAATATGTTACTAAAAAAGCAGCTAAATTTTTAAATATAAAATTAAATAATTTTAATTGTATTTCATGTCATTTAGGTAATGGTTCATCTATTACTGCAATAAATAATGGTAAAAGTGTAGATACTTCTATGGGTTTAACACCTTTAGAAGGATTAGTAATGGGAACTAGATGTGGTAATATTGACCCAGCAATTATTTTTTATATGTTTAATGAATTAAATCTTAGTATAGATAAAATTTATAATATTTTAACTAAAAAATCAGGTATGTTAGGATTAACAAATATTACTAGTGATTTTAGATATATTGAAGAAAATTATTTTAAAAACAATAATATTAAAATAGCTACTGATGTATTTGTACATAGTTTAACTAAATATATAGCATCTTATAGCATATTAATGCAAAATAAAATACATGCTATAATTTTTACAGGTGGTATTGGAGAAAATAGTATATTAATTCGAGAAAAAACAATAAAAAAATTAAAAATTTTAAATTTTTTTATTGATAAAAAATTAAATAATAAAATTAAATATGGTAAAATTGGACTTATAAGTACTAATTTAAGTAGACCTATATTAGTTATTCCTACAAATGAAGAATTAATGATATCACAAGATACATTTAAAATTATTCATAATATGAAATAATTTTTTCTAATAAATAAAAAAGGCATATAATAATGTTTAAAAAAAAAGTGATTATATCTATACCAATAGATGTAGATATACATTTTTTTACAAGTATAAATTTAGGAATTTTAAAAATTATAAAAAATAATAATTTAAAATGTAATTTTTTTAAACCTATTTCTAATATAGAAAATTATAATTTTAATTATACTAATAATATTTTAAATATCTATAATTTTTCTAATATAAAATCTATTGATCCAATAAAAATAAATAATATTAATTTATTAAAAAATAATATTGAATATAACAATATTATAAATAATATAATTCAAAAATCTTATAAAGATATACACAATACAGATATTCTTTTTATAGAAGGTATAATTCCTATTTATATTAAACAATTAATCTTTCAATTAAATTGCGATATAGCAAATATATTTAATGCAAAAATAATTTTTGTTACATCAATATCATTAATAAATAAAAATTTAGAAAAAATAGAATCTAAGATTAAAATTCTTTTTAAAAAAAAATTAAATAATTTTAATATTAAAAATACATATTTATTTATTAAAAATAAATATGAATATCAAAATAATAACCCTTTTTTTTATAATTTAAATATTTTTAAGTATTTTTTTTATATAAAAAAAAATAATTTTGTACATAAAAAACCTTTATTTCCCAAAAAAAAAAATATTATATTAATTCCATGGTTAAAAAATTTTGTATTTGGTATTAATGTAAAATTAATATGTAATTATTTAAATTGTAATGTAATTAATAATACTAAATTTAAAAAAATTAAATATATTATTTACTTTGATAATAAAATATTTATAGATCCACAAAAATTTAGTAAATCCTTACTAATTATTTCTTTTAAAAATGAAAAAATAATAAAAAATATATATAAAATATTATCTAAAAATATTTTTTTTAATACAATTTTATTTACAGATTTTATAAAAAATGATAAAACTTATGAAAATAATATAATAGATAAAATTATTAAAATTATTATTAATAATAATATATCTATATTTTATATAGAAGATAATTTATATAATACTTTTATAAAATTAGAAAATATTTATAAATATGATTTTCCAATAGACGATACTAATTTAATTACAAATATTATTAATTATACTAAATTATACATTCCTTCAAATATTTTTAATCAAAAATATTTGAATTATAAATTTTACATTTCTCCATTTATTTTTAAATATAATTTATTAAATAAAGCAAGTAAAATTAAAAAAACAATTTTATTACCAGAAGGCAATGAATTACGAATTTTAAAAGCAGCATCAATATGTTCTGAAAAAAATATTGCTAATTGTATTTTATTAGGAAAAATTGAAGAAATTATAAATATATCTAAAAAGAACAATATTATTGTTAATAATATTAATGTTATAGACCCAGATTTAATAAGAAATGATTATATAGAAAAATTAATATATATAAGAAAAAATAAATTTTTAAAAAAATACGAGGCGATACAATTATTAAAAGATAATATGTTTTTAGCAACTATGATGTTAAAAGAAAATAAAGTTGATGGTATAGTTTCAGGAGCTAATACAACTACAGCTAATACTATTAGACCTGCATTACAAATCATTAAAACTTTATCTAAATATTCTATTATTTCATCTATATTTATTATGTTATTACCTACAAATATATTAATATATGGTGATTGTGCAATTAATCCTAATCCTAATTATAAACAATTAGCTGAAATAGCTATACAATCAGTAGAAACTAGTAAATTATTTAATTTTAGACCTAAAGTAGCAATGATTTCTTACTCAACAGGTGCATCAGCTAAAGGTGTTGAAGTGGAAAAAGTATATAAAGCTACTAAATTAGTAAAAAATAAACTACCAAATCTTTTAATAGATGGTCCTCTACAATATGATACAGCTGTTATAAATGATGTTGCTAAATATAAAGCTCCAAACTCATTAGTTGCAGGGAAAGCTAATATTATTATATTCCCTGATCTTAATACAGGTAATACAACATATAAAGCAGTGCAAAGATCTTCTGATATTATTTCTATAGGACCTATTTTACAAGGTATAAAACAACCAATTAATGATCTTTCAAGAGGAGCTTCTATCGAAGATATAATTTATACTATTGCAGTAACAGCTATTCAATCTGCTAATAAATATTAGAAGATTGTATTTTATTAATTATTTAAATAATATTTATTAATATAATCTAAATTATTATTAAATTCATAAATAATAGGTATACCCGTAGCTATATTTAAATTGATAATATCTTTATCATTTATATTTTCTATATGTTTTATTAAAGCTCTTAATGAATTACCATGAGCAACAATTAAAATACGTTCTCCATTTCTAATTTTATTAGATATATGATTATCCCATACATGTATTACTCTTTTTAAAGTTGTAGATAAACTTTCTGATAAAGGTAATTGATAATCTTCTAATTTAGAATATTTAAAATCAAATCTAGGCCATCTGAAATCATCTATAGATAATGGGGGGGGAGCTATATTAAAACTACGTCTCCATTGTTTAACTTGTTCCTTACCAAATTTTTTTATAGCTTGATTTTTATTCATCCCCTGTAATTTTCCGTAATGTCTTTCATTTAATCTCCATGTTTTTTTTACAGGTATCCATAATTGATCTAATTTATTTAATGTTAACCACAAAGTACATATTGCTCTTTTTAAAAAAGATGTATATGCATAATCAAATTTTAAATTATTTATTTTTAAAATTTTTCCTGCTTGTTTTGCTTCAATTTCTCCTTCTTTGGTTAATTCAATATCATGCCAACCAGTAAATAAATTTTTTTTATTCCATTCACTTTCTCCATGACGTAATAAAACTAATTTAGTATTAGACATATATTTCCTCTTACAGAATAATTCTAGTTTTAATATTAAATGTCAAAAGAATAACCACAATTACATTTATTTTTCATATATGGATTTTTAATAATAAATTTTGCTTCTTCAATATTTTCAATATAATCAATTATACTTCCTGATAAATATTGTAAACTTATCATATCAATAATAATATTTACACCTAATGTTTTTATTAAAAAATCACTTTTTTTTATAATTTTATCTAATATAAAATCATATTTAAAACCACTACATCCTCCACCTTTAATAAATACTCTAAAATTCATATTTTTATGATTTAAAGATTTTATTTTTTTTGCGGCTTTGCTTGTCAAAGAAATTAGCATATTAATTATATAATACCTATTAATTATATTAATTTTATAATTTTACATAATTTAATAATATTTAGATGATTTTTGTAATTTTACTATAAATTCTAGATTTATAACGAGATGCTTTATTTTTATGAATTAAATTTTTTTGTGCTTGTTTATCTATTATAGATTGCATTTTTCTAAACATTTTTTTAGATAATTCAATATTTTTTTCAAAAATAGCATTATTAACTTTTTTAATAAAAGTACGTAACATAGAACGATATTTTATATTATGTTGTCTATTTTGTTCTGCTTTTAAAACTCTTTTTTTAGATGATTTTATGTTAGCCATATAATATCCAATAATTATAATACTTATTATATTTTATTTTTATAAAATATTTACATAAAATATTATTATATATAATATTCTTAAATAAATAAAATAAAATTTTATATTTGAAATAAATTTCAAAATTAAAGATGATAAGTATGAAAAATAAATTTCAATTAAATTTACCAAAAACAAAATTTCCAATGAAAGCTAATTTAGCAACTAATGAATTAATAATATTAAAACAATGGGAAAAAGATAATTTATATAAAAAAATTTTGAATATAAAAAAACAAAAAAAAAGAAAATTTATTTTACATGATGGACCACCTTATGCAAATGGTGATATTCACATTGGACATGCTTTTAATAAAATTTTAAAAGATATTATTTTAAAATCTAAAAATATGAATGGTTATTATACTCCTTTTGTTCCTGGATGGGATTGTCATGGTTTACCTATAGAACAAAAAGTAGAAAAAATTTTAAAAAATAAGAACAAAAATTTTTCTAAAAAAGAATTTAGAATTGAATGTAGAAAATATGTTTTAAAACAAATTTCCAGACAAAAAAAAGATTTTATTAGATTAGGAATATTAGCTGATTGGTTAAATCCTTATTTAACAATGAATTTTAAAACAGAAGCAAATATTGTACGTACTTTAGGTAAAGTTATTAAACATAATTATATATATAAAGGAGTAAAACCAGTATATTGGTGTATAAAATGCATTTCTTCTTTAGCAGAAGCTGAAGTAAATTATATAAAGAAAAAAACATTAACATGTTATATTAAATTTACTATTGTTAATAATGATTTTTTTTCAAAAATTTTAAATTTAAAAATAAAGAATAATAATAATATTTCTTTTTTAATATGGACTACTACACCGTGGAGTATACCAGCAAATCAAGCAATTGTTATTAATCCAAAAATATATTATCAATTAATTAAAATTAATAAAGATATTATAATTATAGCAAAAAACTTAGTAAATATTATTATGAATAAAGCAAAAATTATAAATTGGAAAATTTTAGGAGAAATACAAGGCCAAAATTTTAAAAATTTATTAATATATAATCCTTTAAATAATAAAATTTCATATTTAATTATAAATAATTATGTTTCTGAACAATCAGGTACTGGTATTGTTCATATAGCTCCTAATCACGGATTAGATGATTATAATATATGTCATCAACATAATATAAAACCTATGAAAAATATTATAGATAAAAAAGGATTTTTTATAAAAGGTATTCATCCTAAATTAGATAATATTAATGTATTTTATTCACAAAAAATAATATTAGATATTTTAAAAAAAAAAGAGTCATTATTTTTAATAGATGATTATATACATAAATATCCATATTGTTGGCGTCATAAAATTCCAATTATTTATATATCTACCCCACAATGGTTTATTAATATAGATAAAGATAATTTTAGACAACTAGTAAAAAAATCAATTAAAAAAGTAAAATGGATACCTAATTGGGGATATAAAAAAATGTCTATTATGTTAGATAAAAGACCTGATTGGTGTATTTCTAGACAAAGAATTTGGGGCATTCCAATTCCTTTATTTATTCATAAAAAAACACAAAAAATACACAGTCATTCATTAAAATTTATTGAAAAAATAGCTTGTATAATTGAACAAAAAGGTATACAAGCATGGTGGGATTTAGATATTAAAGAATTTTTAGGTAATGATTCTATTTTTTATGAAAAAGTTACAGATACATTAGATGTATGGTTTGATTCAGGTTCAACTTACAATTCAATTATAAATCAAATTAAAGAATTTAAAAATAATACTATTGATATGTATTTAGAAGGAACAGATCAATATAGAGGATGGTTTATATCATCATTAATTATTTCATTCATCATACATCGTCATCCTCCTTATAAAACAGTTATTAGTCATGGATTTACTGTAGATAGTCAAGGAAAAAAAATGTCTAAATCTTTAGGTAATATTATTAAACCTCAAGATATAATAACTAATTTAGGTAGTGATATTCTTAGATTATGGGTAGCTTCTACAGATTATTCTAATGAAATTAATATGTCTAATGACATTTTAAAAAGAATTACAGAAATTTACAGACGTATTCGTAACACAGCTAGATTTTTATTATCAAATTTATATGATTTTAAACCAGATAAAAATATAGTAGAACCGAGTAAAATGGTAATTTTGGATAAATGGATTATTAATAAAACAAAAATTGTGCAAAATAAAATTATTAAATATTATAAAATATATAATATACAAAATGTTATTAAAGAAATAATACAATTTTGTTCTATAGATTTAGGTTCAATATATTTTGATATTATTAAAGATAGACAATATACATTTAAAAAATGTAGTATAGAAAGATTAAGTTGTCAAACTGCTCTATATATGATTCTTGAATCTTTAGTAAGATGGATTGCTCCAATATTATCTTTTACAGCTCATGAAATTTGGAATTATATTCCTGGGTTAAGAAGTAAATATATTTTTATGGAAGAATGGTATTCTAATTTATTTTATTTTTCATCAAAAGACATCATGAATAATGAATATTGGAATGATATTTTTATTTTTAAAAATGAAATTAATCAAATTATAGAATTTGCAAGAAATAAAAAAATTATTAAAAGTTCTTTAGAAGTAGATATAATTGTATTTGTAAAAAAAGATACTTATGATAGGTTATCATTATTAGGTTCAGAATTACGTTTTTTATTACTAATTTCTAATATTACTATTTTTTTAGAAAAAACAGAAATTAAAAATAAATTAATACAAAAATTTCAAATTATGAAATCAAAATATATGAAGTGTCAACGTTGTTGGTATCATGAAAAACATATAGTAAATAATATTTGTAATCGTTGTCAATTAAATATGACAGGAAATGGAGAAAAACGTCTATTTATTTAATATTTTGTTTAAAACAATAAAATATTTATTTAATATTTATATTATATTACTTATAATTATAGATTTTTTTAGTAAAATTTTAATTATTAAAAATATAAAATTATATGAATATTATTATATAAATAATTATATAAATTTTACTTATATACGTAACTATGGTATTAGTTTAGGTTTTTTAAAAAACAATAAAATTACTATTTATTTTTTTACAATGATAAGTATTTTAATTTTATTTTATATTAAATTTTTATTAAAAAATAAAAATATTCAGTTATCATATAATTTTATAATTAGTGGAATATTAAGTAATCTAATTAATAGAATTTATTGTGGTTTTGTAATAGATTTTATCAATATACATATTTTTAATTATCAATTTCCTATTTTTAATTTTGCAGATATTTTAATTTTTATTGGTTTTATTGTTATATTAAAAAATAATATTTTTCTATCATTTTAAAAATAATATATTTTATAGGTTTATATTTATGAATAAAAATCAAATTCGTTTAGCTATTGCAGGAATTAATGGGCGTATGGGGCAAAGTATTTTAAAACTATTAAATACTCAAACAATAAAAAATATTTTATTAAATGGGGTTATAGAAACAAAATCTTCCTTGAAAGAAAAAAAAAAAATTCTTTATAAATCTAATTTTTTAAATATTAAATCTAATTTGATAGACATCATAAATTATTTTGATATTTTAATAGATTTTACAAATCCTAAATCAACTATAGAACATCTTCATATATGTAAGTCATATAATAAAAAAATTGTGATTGGTACCACAGGTTTTAGTATACAACAAAAATTAATAATTAAGAAAATATCAAAAAATATAGCTATTATTTTATCTTCTAATTTTAGTTTGGGTATTAATATTTTATTAAAAATTTTAGAAAATATTACAAAAATTTTTTGTAAAAATAAATTAGAAAATAAAATAGATATAGATATAATAGAAAAACATCATAAAAATAAAATAGATGCTCCTTCTGGAACAGCTTTATCATTAAAAAATAATATAATTAAAACCTATAAAAAATATAATTTTAAAAAAAAAATTAAATGTCATTCTATTAGAGCTGCTGATTTATATGGAGAACATAATGTTTTATTTTCTTTTATTGGAGAACAAATTGAATTAATTCATAGAGCATCTAATAGAAAGTCATTTGCAGAAGGTGCAATTAAAGCTGCTATTTGGTTATATACAAAAAAAACTGGTATGTATAATATGAGTAATGTATTAAAAATATAAATAATAAAATTTTTATAAAAGGATTAAATAATTATTTATCTTTATTTTAAATAAAGATTTTGAATTTTTAACATTAATTATTATATAATAATAAAATCTATATGATATAGTTTATTAATTTTAAAAGGATGATATTGAATATTTATAATTTTTACTTTAAATAAAATATTTTTTTCATTTATTAAAGTTAATAAAATTTTTTTTTTAAAAAAATTTTGCAAATTAATATGAGTTATATCGTTATTATTTATAATAATAGGCAGTGTTTTTATTTTTTTACCATAAACAATTGCTGGAATTTGATTATTTATTCTTAAACGTCTACTAAAACTTTTTCCTGTCTTTATTCTTTTAAAAAATTGTATTTTATACATATTTATATCTCAATTTTAATTTATTAATTAATATAATTTTTTAGCAATATTTAATAAATCTTTTTTAAAAATTTTTTTCATATTTAAAATAGCATCTATAATATCATGATATACCATTTTATCATTTTGAGTTCCTATACATTTTCCACTATATCCTTTATATAATAATTCAACTGAATAAGACCCCATTCTTGATCCTAAAATACGGTCATATGCTACAGGAGATCCTCCTCTTTGTAGATAACCTAAAACTGTAGTTCTTGTTTCACGTTTAATTTTTTTTTGGATAAACCTGGCTAATTTATTAATATCACAAATAAATTCTGTAATCAATACTATTGCATGTTTTTTACCTTTTTCTATTCCTAATTTTATTTCTTTAACCAAATCTTCTTGATTATAATCAATTTCAGGTAAAACAATAAATTCACATCCTCCTGCGATAGCTGCAGCTAAGGTTAAATCTCCGCAGTATCTTCCCATAATTTCTATAAGAGAGATTCTTTGATGAGAAGTAGAAGTATCTCTTAATTTATCTATTGCTTCTACTATAGTTTCCAAAGCTGTAAAATAACCAATACTATAATCAGTACCTACTACATCATTATCTATTGTTCCTGGTATTCCTATACAAGGAAAACCCATTTCTGTTAATAATTTAGCTCCCATGTATGTTCCATCACCACCTATTACAACTAATGCATTAATACCATGTTTTTTCATATTATTTATAGCAATAGAACGTATTTTTTTATTTTTAAATTGAGGAAAACGTGCAGATCCTAAAAAAGTACCTCCTTTATTAATTATATCAGATACACTATATCTATTTAATTTAATAATATTATTATTATATAATCCCATATAACCATTATATATTCCAAATACTTCAATATTATAACTAATAGCAGTTCTAACAACACCTCTTATAGCTGCATTCATGCCAGGTGCATCTCCCCCACTTGTAAGAACACCAATTTTTTGAATCATAAAATACCTCAAAATGTATAATTTTATTAATAATTAATTTTTAAAAAAACCTCTATATTTTTCAGATACAATAGAATATGGATCTTGATGAATAATTATATCCGAATAAGGAAATTTTTTATTTAAAGCTTTCTCTATTTTTTTTGCAATTGAATGTGATTCTAATAAAGGTAAATTATCCTCTAATACTAAATGAAGTTGTATAAAACGAGTAGGACCTGATTGTCTTGTTTTTAATTGATGTGCTCCTTTAACTTTAGGCCAAGATGTTATTAAATTTATTATAATTTTTTTTTCTTTGTCTGGTAAAGATCTGTCTAATAAAGATTGTATTGCTTTATATCCTACTTTAAAAGAATTATAAAAAATAAATATACTTATAATTAATGCTATAAAAGAATCTGCTTTTTTTATATTTAAAATATTTAAAATCAAAGCTAATAAAATTGCCGTATTAATTAGAATATCTGATTCATAATGTATCATATCAGCATGAGTTGCTTGACTATTTGTTTCTGCTATAACTTTTTTTTGAAAAATAACTAATATTAAAGTTAAAAAAAATGAAATAATAATAACTAATATTCCTATTATAGGATAATATATTTTTGTAGGATGAGATATATAATATAAACTATTTAAAAATAAAAATATTGCTGTTCCACAAATAAAAATACTTTGAGCTAAAGCAGATAATGATTCAGCTTTGCCATGACCAAAAGTATGTTCTGAATCTGCTGGTTGTAAAGAATAATATATAATTAATAAATTAATTGTTGAAGATGTAATATCAATTAATGAATCTATAGATGCTGCTAACATACTTATAGATTTAGTTTCCCACCAAGCCAATAATTTTAATATTAATAGTATTATAGATAATAAAATTGCTAAATTTGTAGCTTTAGTAATTAATTTATTATATTCATTTTTTTCTTTTTTTAAAAAAATTTTATTATATATATCATTTATATTCACAATTAGTTCCTGTTATTATTTATAATAAAATAAAATAATTTTATTTTAAATTTTATTAATAATAAATTATTTTAACATTATTTTTTTCTATAAAAAAAATATGTTAAATTTTAATTTGTATCTTTTAATATAAAATAATATATAATGATCATGTTAAAATAAAAAATTTAATAAATTTGAAATATGAAAATATTTAGTGAAAAAACTTTTCAAGGTATGATTTTAATTTTAAAAAATTATTGGGCAAAACAAGGTTGTAGTATTATTGAACCAATTGATATAGAAGTAGGAGCAGCAACATCTCATCCAATGACATGTTTATACGCAATAGGTAATAAACCAATAAAAATAGCTTATGTACAATTATCTAGAAGACCTTCAGATGGAAGATATGCTAATAATTCTAATAGATTACAACAATATTATCAATTTCAAGTAATAATGAAACCTCCACCTTATAATTTTCAATTTTTATATTTTGAATCTCTAAAAAAATTAAAATTAGATTTAAAAAATAATGATATTCGTTTTATAGATGATAATTGGGAAAATCCTACTTTAGGAGCTCATGGGATTGGTTGGGAAATATGGTTAAATGGAATAGAAATTACTCAATTTACATATTTTCAACAAATGGGAGGAATAAATTGTGATCCAATTACAGGAGAAATTACTTATGGTTTAGAACGATTAGCTATGCATATACAAAATATAAATAATATATTTCATATAGTATGGAATAAAAATAAGAATAAATATATTACATATGGTGATTTTTTTTATAAAAATGAACTTGAACAATCTATTTATAATTTTGAATATACAGATATTAATTTCATTAATTTATGTTTTCAACAATATGAAAAAGAAATTAATACTTTATTAAAATTAAAACAACCATTAATTTTTCCTGCATATGAAAAACTTTTAAAAGCTTCACATTGTTTTAACTTGTTAGAAGCACGTAAATCTTTATCTCATACAGAACGACAAAGATATATTTTAAAATTACGTAGTATGACTAAATTAATTGTTATAAAATATTGTGATTTTATAAGTTAAAATTCTTAATAATTAGGTAATATAATTTTATGGATAATAACATTTTATTATTAGAGATAGGTATAGAAGAAATACCTGCTAATTATTTATTAAAATTATCTCAAACAATTTTAAAAAATTTTAAAAATGAACTAAAAAAAAATTATTTTACATATAAAACAATAAAATGTTTTTTTACTTCTAGACGTATTGCAATACAAATATATTTATTAAATGTGATACAAACTAATTTTCAACATGTAATTAAAGGACCTTTTGTAAATAAAGAAGAAGAAATTTTTACAAATAAACAAGTTAAGTTTTGGATAAAAAAATATAATATTAAAAATAATAATAATTTAATATATAAAAATAATTATATTTTTTATAAAAAAGAAATTAAAGGATTACATATTAAAAATTTATTATCTAATATGTTAATAAATTCTTTAAAAGAAATAGTTTCTTTTCCTCATTTTATGTATTGGGAAAAAAATATATTTAAATTTATTAGACCTATAAGAAATATAGTATTTGTTCTTGGAAAAGAAAATATTAAACAAAAATTGTTAAATATTCAATCTAATAATATTATTCAAGGACATAGATTTATGTGTGAAAAAACAATTATTTTAAAACATGCAAAGGAATATGAAGATTTATTATTTAAAGAAGGTAAAATTGTCGTTGATTTTATAAAACGTAAAAATATTATTCTTAATAATATAAAAAATATTACAAATAACTTGAAGGCAATTGTAAAAATTAATAATTATTTTTTAGAAGAATTAACTTCGATGGTTGAGTGGCCTGTACTTTTAGTAGGAAAATTTCATAAAAAGTTTTTAGTATTACCATCTAAAATATTAGAATATGTAATGATAAAATATCAAAAATATATTCCTTTATATGATAAAAAAAATAATTTATTAACTTCTTTTATTATATTAATAAATATTAAAACCGAAAATAATGAAGTTATTATTCATAGTAATGAAAAAGTACTTACTTCAAAATTTGAAGATATTAAATTTTTTTTAAAAAATGATTTAAAAATAAAATTTGAAAATTTTTTAGAAAAATTAAAAAATATTATTTTTCAAAATAAATTAGGTAATTTATTTGAAAAAATTATACGCATTGAAATGATATCTAAATTTATAACTAAAACAGTTAAAAATGTTAATTATTTAAATTGTATTAGAGCAAGTAGATTATTTAAATGTGATCTAGCAACACAAATGGTTTATGAGTTTCCAGAATTACAAGGTCTTGTTGGCATGTATTATGCTAAATATAATAAAGAAAATATAGATGTTATTATAGCAATTAAAGAACAATATCAGTATAAGAAAAATAATTTGATACCTAAAAATATTATTTCTTGTATTTTATTTATTGCAGATAAAATAGATACTTTAGTAGGAATATTTAGTATATCTTTAATTCCTAAAGGTAATAAAGATCCTTATGCTTTAAAAAATATTACTTTATGTATTATACAAATTATTATAAAAAATAAATTAAACATTGACTTAATAAAATTAATTAATTTTAGTTTATCTTTATATAAGATAGAAGATAATTCATATAAAAAAGAAATTATAACTAATATAATTTCTTTTTTATATGATAGATGTAAAAATTGGTATATTTTTTTAGGTTATCAAAAAAATATTATTACTTCTATTCTAGATAAAAAAATTAATAATTTAGTAATTTTAGATCTTAAAATAAAAGCATTAGATATGTTTTTTAAAATTGAAAAAAAACAAAGTAAACTTTTAATTTTAACTGATAAAAGAATTAATAAAATTTTATTTAAAAATAATATATATATAAATATTAATGATGATATTAATGTTTCTTTATTAGAATATAAAGAGGAATTTATATTATTTAATCATATACGTAAATTATCTAAAATTATTAAATATCAAATAAAAAATAATGAATTTTATAAAATATTATTAATATTATCAGAATTATTTTATCCAATAAATATTTTTTTTAATAAAGTAATAATTAATCATAAAGATGATAAAATAAAAAGAAATAGAATTTTAATTCTAAGTAAAATAAAAAAATTTTTATCTAAAATAACTAATTTAAGTAGATTATATTAATTTTAATTTTTTTAATGTTATTTCTAAAATTTTCTGATTACACTTTTTAAGTGGTGTCATAGGAAGTCTCATTTTATCACTAATAATTAATCCTAATCTTTTTGCTACCCATTTTATGGGTATAGGATTAGATTCAATAAATAATTGATTATGTAATATATTTAAGTGTTGATTTATTTTTTTTGCTTTAATAATTTTATTATTTTTCATATAAAAACAAAATTTTTTCATTTCTACAGCGGCAATATTAGCTGTAACAGATATAACTCCATCTCCTCCTAATAACATAAATTCAAAAGAAGTTTTATCATCTCCACTAATTAAAAAAAAATTTTTATTAATTAAATTTCTAATTTTATTTACACGAGATAAATCACCAGTAGCTTCTTTAATACCTATTATATTATTAATTTTAGATAATTTATATATAGTTTTTGGTAATAAATCACATCCAGTACGTGATGGAACATTATATAATATTTGAGGTAATTTTGTACTATTTGCAATTTCTTTAAAATGTTGATATAAACCCTCTTGAGTAGGCCGATTATAATATGGGGTAACATTTAAACAACCAATAATTCCTGAATTTTCAAGATTAGATATTATAGATATACTTTTAGATGTTGAATTAAATCCTGTACCTGCTATAATAGGTATTTTTTTTTTTGCAAAATCTAATGCATACATTATTGTACTTATACGTTCATTATAAGTACATGTAGAAGATTCACCAGTAGTTCCCATAATAACAATAGCTTTTGTACCACTATCAATATGGTAATTAATAAGTTTTTTTAAACTATTTTTACAAATATTACCTTTAATATCCATTGGAGTTATAAGTGCTACAATACTTCCAGTAAACATATAGATTATAATCCATATTATTTGTATTTCAGATTTACTAATAATATCAAATTTAAAATAAATAAACAAATTATTATAAATATAACTATTTAATTAATTCTTAAAATAAAAAATAGTATTTAATTAAAATTAAATTTTTTTTATTTTAAAAGATTGTAAGATATTATCTATTTGTTTTTGCACATCTACAATAGGTAATGTATTATAAATTTTTTTATATAAAATTTTATTTTTTAAAAATTCTTTTTTATAATATTTTATTAATGGTTTAGTTTGTTTTGAATATTCTTTTAAACGATTATTAATTATTATAATATTATCATCTGTTCTAGTTATTAATTTTTCTCCAGTAATATCATCCCTATCTTTTATTTTTGGAGGATTTAAAATAGTATGGTAAATTCTTCCAGAAGGTAAATGTATTCTTCTACCTATAATTCTTTGAATTATTTCAGTATTTGGAATATATAATTCTAAAATTATATTTATATTAATTTTTTCTTTTTTTAAAATATGAGCTTGTAAAATGTTTCTAGGAAATCCATCTAACAAAAAACCTTTATTATAATTTATATTAAATAGTTTTGTTTTTACAATATTAAAGATGATATCATCAGGAATCATAACTCCTTTATGAATAAATTTGTTTAATTTATTGGTTAATAATAAATTTTTATTATTTAATAAAAAATTTCTTATTATATCTCCTATAGAAATATTAATTAAATTATATTTTTCAGATATAAATCTTGCATAAGTACCTTTACCTACTCCTGGAGGTCCTAATAAAATTATACGCATTGAATAATTTTCTCATTTTAAAAAAATTTAAAATATGTTTTTTCAAATACATAAATTTCTTTAGAATATTTCATAGTTAAATCTATTTGATCTAAATTATTTGTAATAAAATTAATTATATCTTTTTTTATTTTAAAAGTAAAAGATTGATTATTTATAGTAATTGTTTTATAAATTAAGTTTATATAACAAATTATTCCAGGAAATTGTTTAATTATTAAAAATAATTTTTCAATAATACTTTTTTTTAAAGTAATTAATAATAATTTATTATTAATTGCATTATTATAAAATATATCTGCATAACTAGAAGAAATAATAGTATGGAAACCAAAATCTAATAATGCCCATGGGGCATGTTCGCGCGAAGAACCACAACCAAAATTTTCTTTAGTTAATAAAATTTGAGAATTTTTAAATTTTTTTTTATTTAGAATAAAATTAGGATTAATAATTTTATTTTTTTCATCCAAATATCTCCAGTTATGAAATAAATTTTTACCAAACCCTTTTTTACTATTTTTTTTTAAAAATTGTTTTGGTATAATAGCATCTGTATCAATATTTGAAATATCTAACGGTAATATAATACCATTATATTGAAATTTTTTTTTCATAATTATATATTTTATAAAGTATTAATATTAATAAAATAACCATATATAGCTGTTATTGCAGCCATAATAGGACTTACTAAATGAGTTCGGCTATCTCTTCCTTGACGTCCTTCAAAATTTCTATTACTAGTAGACGCACATCTTTCCATGGGTTCTAATTTATCATTATTCATAGCCAAACACATAGAACAACCTGGATATCTCCATTCGAAACCAGCATTTTTAAAAATTTCATCTAATCCTTCTTTTTCTGCTTGTTTTTTTACCATATTAGAACCAGGCACGACTATTGCTATAACATGAGAAGCAATTTTTTTACCTATAATAATATTTGCAGCAGATCTTAAATCTTCAATTCTAGAATTTGTACAAGAACCAATAAAAACTTTATTGATTTTTATATTAATTAATTTTGTTCCTTCATATAAATTCATATATTTTAATGCTTTTATAGCCAATTTTTTTTTATTTATATCTTTATAAGAATTAATTAAAGGAATACATTCATCTATACCTATAATTTGTTCTGGATTAGTCCCCCAAGAAATTTGAGGTGTTAATTCTGAAATATTTATATTAATAATTTTATCAAATTTAGCATTATAATCACTATATAATGTTTTCCAATATTTTTTCGCTTGTTGCCATAATTGTTTTTTAGGAGTAAACTTTCTATTTTTTAAATATTGAAATGTAATATTATCTGGTGCAATTAATCCTGTTCTAGCACCCATTTCAATAGACATATTACAAATTGTCATTCTAGATTCCATACTTAATTTTTTTATAACATTTCCACTATATTCAATAATATATCCATTACCCCCGCTAATGCCAACTTTTTTTATAATTGATAAAATTATATCTTTTGCTGTAATATTTTTAGGTATATTACCAGTAATATTTATTAGCATATTTTTAGCACGATTTTGTTTTAAAGTTTGGGTAGCTAATACATGTTCTACTTCAGAAGTACCTATTCCAAAAGATAATGAACCAAATGCTCCATGTGTTGAAGTATGTGAATCACCACATACAATAGTCATTCCTGGTAATGTGATACCTTGTTCTGGACCTATAACATGTACTATTCCTTGTAAAGGATGATGAAGATCATATAATTTTATATTAAAATCATGACAATTTTTAATAAGTGTTTCCATTTGTTTTTTTGCTATATATCCAGATGCATTAATATTTTTAATTTTCGTAGAAACATTATGATCCATTGTTGCAAATGTTTTATCTGATCTATAAACCTTTCTATTTTTATTTCTTAAACCTTCAAATGCTTGAGGAGAAGTTACTTCATGAATAAAATGTCTGTCAATATATAATAAATTATTATTTTTTTTTATATTACAAATAATATGTTTATTATATATTTTTTCATATAATGTTTTTCCCATATTATTACCATTAATCTATAAAATAGATTCCATAATTAATGTTCCCATATCATCAGTTGTAACTATTTTTTCTTTTGAGCTATTTATTGATAAATCTTTAGTTCTATAACCTAAATTTAAAACTTTTTTAATAGCATCTTTAATTTTTAAAGATATATATTTTTCTTTTAAAGAATATTCAATTAACATCGCTAATGATAAAATTTGTGCAATTGGATTAGCTATATTTTTACCTGCAATATCAGGAGCAGATCCTCCTGCTGGTTCGTATAAACCAAAATAATTTTGGTTGAAACTAACTGATGGTAAATTACCTATTGATCCAGTAATAATTGCACATTGATCAGAAATTATATCTCCAAATAAATTTGGACATAATATAACATCAAATTGTGAAGGATTTTTAATTAATTGCATAACAGCATTATCAATGTACATATGTTTTAATTTAACTGATTTATATTTTTTAGATACTTCTATTAAAACTTCTCTCCATAATATGGATGTTTGTAATACATTTGCTTTGTCTATAGAACATATTTTTTTATTTCTTTTTAATGCTATATTAAAAGCAATATGTGCAATTCTTTCTATTTCAAATCTTGAATAAATTTCAGTATCAAATGCATATTCATTCATTCCTTGACCTTTTCTACCATTTAAACCAAAATATATACCACCAATTAATTCTCTAATACAAATAATATTAAATCCTTTATTTAAAATTCTTTCTTTTAAAGGACTTAAAATATTTAGATTTTTATAAAAAAAAGAAGGACGTAAATTAACAAATAAGTTAAAATGTTTCCTTAATTTTAATAAAGAACCTTTTTCAGGTCTTTTATGTAAAGGCAAATAATCCCATTCAGGACCACCAACTGATCCTAATAATATAGCATCAGATTTTTCACAACCATTTAATGTTTCTTTAGGTAAAGGATCATTATATTTATTAATAGCAATTCCTCCTATATAATAGGTATTAATAATTATTTTTTTTTTTATATATTTTTGAATATATTCTAATATTTTAATTGCTTGTGTCATTATTTCAGGTCCAATACCATCTCCTGGTAATATAGCTATTTTAAATATATTTGACATAATTATCTCTTCTTTTTAAGATTTATTAATTTGTAAAATATTTTTTTGTACTTGATTAGATCTCCATATATTATTGAGACAATTAATAATTGATATAACTGAAGCTTTAATAATATCTTTAGAAAAACCTATTCCATTAAATATTTTTTTTTTATATTTTATTTTAACATTAACTTGTCCTATTGATTCTTCAGTTTGACTTTTAGCTGTTAATATATAATTGATTAATTTTATATTATAATTTGTTATTTTAATTATAGTTTTGTATATTGCATTAACAACTCCTAAACCTGTTGCTGATTCTAATTTACTTAATTTTCCACATTTTAATTTTATTGTAGCAACAGATATATCAGAATTTGATTCTACATTAAAATATTTTAATGTAAAATATTCTGTATTATTATCTTTTTCACTATTAAAAGCTAATGATTCTAAATCGTAATTAAATATTTGTCCTTTTTTATCAGCTAATTTTATAAAATTACTATATAATAAATTAATATCATAAGTATTTTTTTTATATCCCATTAAATCCATATGATATTTTATTGCAGCTCTTCCTGATTTAGAAGTAAGATTAAATTCTGTTTTATCTAAACCAATATTTCTGGGATTTAATATTTCGTAAGTATTTCTATTTTTTATTATTCCATCTTGATGGATGCCAGAAGAATGAGAAAATGCATTACTTCCTACAATAGCTTTATTTGTTGATATAGGAATATTACATATTTTACTTACCAGTTTACTGGTATAATAAATATTATGAATATTTATATTAGTATAAAAATCCATACTTTTTTTTCTTGTATATAATGCCATAATTATCTCTTCTAAAGCACAATTACCTGCTCTTTCTCCTATTCCATTAATTGTTCCTTCTATTTGTCTTGCTCCTGCATTTATTGCTGTAATAGCGTTACCTACAGCCATTCCTAAATCATTATGTGTATGTACTGAAATGATACATTTATCTATATTATTTACTTTATTTTTTAAATTAGAAATTATATTAAAATATTCTTGAGGAAACGTATAACCTACTGTATCTGGAATATTAATTGTTGTAGCTCCTGCATTTATTGCAGTTTGTACAACATAACATAAATCATTAATAGGTGTGCGGCTGCTATCTTCACAAGAAAATTCAACATCATCAGTATATTTACGTGCATATTGAATCATAAATGATATTTTTTCTATTACTTTATTTAAAGTAGTTTTTAATTTTGTAATTATATGTATAGGGGAAGTTGCTAAAAAAATATGAATTCTAAAATTTCCTGTTTTTTTAAGTGATTTATATACCATATCTATATCTTTTTTTTTACATCTTGCTAAACCACATAATTTACTATTTTTTATAATTTTTGATAATTCTTTAGAAGTTTGATAATCTATTGGAGATGAAATAGGAAATCCTACTTCGATAATATCAATACCCATTTTCTCTAATGCTAATGCTATTTCTATCTTTTCCTTAGTATTTAAATTAAATTTTAAAGATTGTTCACCATCACGTAATGTAGTATCTAAAAGAATAATTTGTTTTTTCATATAAATATCATCTCTTTCAATAAAATTTTTTAAAAAAATTTTATTTATTAATAATTAAAAATTTTTATTTAAAAATATATTTTATATAAATAAAATAATATATTCTAAGTATAGAAAGAATATTTATTCTATTACATTTATTTTAAATAAATAATTAATTTTTATAATTATTTATTTAATTTTATATTTTAGATATTTGTAATATTAATTTAGTATAATTAATACTATATATATTAAAATTATTAAAACATTTTATTATTAAATAATAAATTAAGGTTATTATGTATTTAATAGATGAATTTTATATGATGCATGCAATTAGATTAGCTAAATTAGGTGTTTTTACTACAACCCCTAATCCTAATGTAGGATGTATTATTGTTAACAATAAAAAGATTATTGGTCAAGGATATCATTTTAAAACAGGTGAACATCATGCAGAAATTAATGCATTAAAAATGGCAGGAAATAATGCTGAAGGATCAACAATGTATGTTACATTAGAACCTTGTAATTATACAAATCTAACACCATCATGTTGTATTGCATTAATTAATGCTAAAATTAAACGTCTTGTAGTAGCAACAAAAGATCCTAGTCCGAAAGTAAATGGTAAAGGATTAAAATTTTTACATAGTAAAGGTATTAAAATTACAAAAAATATTTTATCAAAAGAAGCACAAGTTATAAATTCAGGTTTTTTTAAAAGAATACATACAGGTATACCTTGGATCCAATTAAAATTAGCAACATCATTAGATGGTAAAATTGCATTATTAAATGGAAATAGTAAATGGATATCATCAAAAACTTCTAGAAAAGATGTTCATAAATTAAGAGCTAAAAGTACAGCAATTTTAAGTACAAGTAAAACTATAATTAAAGATAATTCTACTTTATTAGTTAAATGGAATAAATTAAGTTATAATATAAAAAAAATTTATCCTAAAAAATTATTAAGACAACCTATTAGAATTATTTTAGATAGATTAAATAAAATCAAGCCTACTGACAAAATAATTTTATTTCCAGGAAAAATATTATTAATTAAGTCAAAATATACTTTTGATAATTGGCCAAATTATGTAGAACAAATTATTGTTCCAGAAATTAATGGATATTTTGATTTAAAATATTTATTTAAAATATTAGGTAATAGAAAAATAAATTCTATTCTTATAGAAGCTGGAAGTACGTTATCAGGATTTTTAATTACTTATAATTTAATAGATGAATTAATTATTTATCTTACACCTAAATTATTAGGTAATGTAGCATTAAATTTATGTAATATTAATTCATTTATGAATATTATTAATGTTCCTCATTTTTATTTTAAATATATAAAAAAAATAGGACCAGATTTAAAATTAATATTAAAACCTATTAAATAATTTTTAAAGGATATAAATTATATTATGAAAATTATTGATGAAAATGTTATAGCACCTAATGCATTTATTGCTATTGTTATATCAAGATTTAATACATTTATAAATAAACATTTATTATATGCAACTATTGATGCTTTACAAAGAATAGGCATGGTACAAGAAAAAAATATAACTATTTGTTGGGTACCAGGAAGTTATGAAATAGCATCAGTAATACAATTATTAATACAAAAAAATGTATATGATGGTATAATAGCTATAGGAAGTATTATAAAAGGAGAAACATCTCATTTTAAATATTTATCTCAAGAAGTTTGTTCGCAAATATCTAATATATCAGTAAAAAATAATATTCCTATTTCTTTTAGTATTTTAACAACTGATAATATTGAACAAGCTATTGAAAGATCTGGTATTAAAGTTGTTAATAGAGGTACAGAAGCAGCTATAACTTTATTAGAAATGATTAATATATTTAAGTCAATAAAATTATTACATACAAAAAATAAAAAAGGAACTTAAGTGAAATTTACTTATAGATATCAATCTAGAAAATATGCTTTACAAGCTATTTATTCTTGGCAATTATCTAATAATAATTTTAGTGATATTCAATATTATTTTTTAAATGAATCAATAAAAAATATAAAATATATAGATGTTGATTATTTTAATGATTTAATAAATGGTGTAATAATAAATAGTCAATATTTAGATAATATAATGAAACCATTTTTATCTCGGAAATTATTTGAATTAGGACAAATTGAAAAAGCAATATTACGTATTTCAATATATGAATTAATAAATCGTTTAGATGTACCATATAAAGTTGTAATAAATGAAAGCATTCATTTAGCAAAAAGTTTTGGAGGAGTAGAAAATAGTTATAAATTTATTAATGGTGTTTTAGATAAAATGGCAAATAAATTAAGAATTTAATTAAAAATTTTATAAAAAAATTAAGTATAAATATTTTTATTTTTAAAATAAATTTTATAAAAATTCAATAATTAATTATAATTCTTGTTCAATTTTTAAAGATATTTTTTCACCTAAAAGGATTTTAATTAATTTTAAATTGAATTTAATTGCATATTTAACACTTTGTGCTGTTAATAATTTATATTTATTATCCCAAAAAACTGGGTATTTTTTCCATTGTTGATATGGAATTAAATGTTTTAATCCTAAATATCCAGTCATTTTTGCATTTGGAAAAAGATTATTTGAACATATAACCATAGATGGAGATGCACATATTGCTCCTATTATTTTATTATTTTGTTTAAAAAATTTTAAATATTTTAATAAAATTTTATTTTTTTGAAAATGTTCTGATGCTTGTAATCCACCAGGAAGAATAAGTGCAGATTCATTACTAAGATTAATATTTTTTAAATCATTTATAAAAATATTACTAATAATTTTTGTACCATGTGCACATTTTATTTCACGTTTATTATTTGTACTTACTAATTTAGTATCTATATTACTTCTATTTAAAATATCTATGGAAGATATTGTTTCTATATCTTCGATACCATCTGTAACAAAAATTACAACAGAAAAAATTTTTATCATTATATTGACCTTATTATTTTACTTAAATATATTTAATTTTATTAAATTCTATTTATTAATATATATAGGAAATTTATTACATAATTTAATTATATCATTTTTTATATTTTTAAAATATATATTTGTATGATTTAAAATATTTATAATATAAATTGTTAATATCTTTATTTCTTTTTCTTTAAAACCTCTTTTTGTAACAGCTGGAGTACCTATTCTTATACCAGATGTGATTGAAGGAGGATTTTTATCATAAGGAATACTATTTTTATTAACAATAATATTATAATTTTCTAATAAAATTTGAGCTTCTAAACCTGTTATATTTTTATTAGTTAAATTAAGAATAAACATATGAGTATCAGTATCATTAGATACAATTTCATAATTATGTTTTTTAAATATTTTTACCATTAATTTTGAATTTATTAAAATTTGTTTTTGATATATATTAAAATTAATATTTAATGCTTCTTTAAAAGCAAAAGCTTTAGCAGCAATAATATGCATTAATGGGCCTCCTTGACTTCCAGGAAATACTGCTTTATCAATTTTATAAAATAAATTTTTATTTTTTTTTGTTGATAATATCATACCACCTCTAGGACCAGATAAAGTTTTATGTGTAGTACTAGTTATAACATGCGCATAAGGTAATGGATTAGGATATAATCCAGCAATAATTAAACCTGCAATATGTGAAATATCAACAAAAAAATATGCATTCACTATATCAGCAATATGTCTCATTTTTATCCAATTACATATTCTAGAATATGAAGAAAATCCTCCAATAATCATTTTTGGTTTATATTTTATTGCTAATTTTAATAAATTATCATAATCGATTATTCCATTATTATTTATTTTATAAGATATATTTTGATAAAATTTTCCTGAAAAATTTACTTTAGATCCATGAGTCAAATGACCTCCGTGTGAATTTTCTAAACCCATAATTATATCTCCAGGTTTTAATAAAGCCATATATACAGCAAAATTAGCTTGTGAACCTGAGTGTGGTTGTATATTTACATAATCTGCATGAAATAGTTTTTTAGCTCTTTTAATAGCAAGATTTTCAATTTGATCTATATATTTACAACCACCATAATATCTATTATTAGGATATCCTTCTGCATATTTATTTGTTAATTTTGATCCTTGAATATTCATTACACCATATGATGTATAATTTTCAGAAGCTATTAAATTAATATTATTTTCTTGTCTTTCAGATTCTTTTTTAATAATATTAAATAATTTTGGATCAAAATTAAATATTTTTTCTAATTTTTCCAAATTAATAAACCTTTTTAAGAAAATTATTTTTTTTCCTTTTTAAGAAAAAAAATTTTTTTATAATATTTGTACATTCTTTTTTTAAAATACCAGAATTAATTTTTAATGTATAATTAATATTATATGTACTTAATAAATCTATAAATGATCCTGTATTATTATATTTTTTATTATAAGTACTAAAAACTAAACGTGAAATTTTACTAATAATTATAGCTCCAGAACACATTAAACATGGTTCTAATGTTACATATATAGTTGTATTTAATAATCTATAATTTTTTAAATATTTTGCTGCTTTTCTTAAAGCTATAATTTCTGCATGTCCTGTAGGATCATTATTTTTTATTGAATTATTAATTCCATAAGAAATAATTTTATTATTTTTTATAATAATAGCTCCTACTGGTATTTCTTCAGAATATTCTGCTAATTTAGCAAAATTTAAAGCACATTTCATCCAATAAATATCATTTTTCATTTAAATATACATTGTTTTGTTTAACTATATTAAATATAATACTTATTATCATTTATATGATATATATCATCATATATATTTTATAAATAATTTTAAAATATTTTATAAATAAATTTAAAATTAATAATTTTAAATTTTATTAACATCTGAAGTAATTAAATTTTTTTTTATATTATTATAATGAAATTTAAATTTTACTAAAATTAATATTTATAATAAGAGATATTTATAGTGATAAAATTAATAACAGCTGTCCATGGCATGCATGACTGTTTATTTCCTAATACTATATTATGGAAAAATATTGAAAATATAATTCAAGATACTTTAAATAATTATGGTTATCAAGAAATTAAATTACCAATTTTAGAAAAAAGTGAATTATTTAAAAAAACTATTGGAGAATATACAGATGTTATAGAAAAAGAAATGTATACTTTATCTGATAAAAATAATAATTCTTTAACTTTACGTCCAGAAGGTACTACAGGTTTTATTAGAGCTATAATAGAAAATAATATATTCCATAATAATAGAAGATTTTGGTATAATGGTCCTATGTTTCGTTATGAAAGACCTCAAAAAGGAAGATATAGACAATTTAATCAAATTGGTGTAGAAATTCTTGGGTTAACATCTCCATATATTGATGCTGAAGTTATTATTATAATGAATAATATATGGAAAAAATTAAATATTACAAATAATATTTTTTTAGAAATTAATTCTATTGGATCATTAACAGATAGACAAAAATATATAAAACAATTAATATTATTTTGGAAAAAAAATTATTTTTATTTAGATTTAAATGATAGAAAAAAAATATATACAAATCCTTTAAGGATACTAGATAATTATAAATATAAAAATATTAAATTATTAAATTATGCACCTAAATTATACAATTTTTTAAATAAAGAAAGTATAAATAAATTTAATAAATTTTGTGACATTTTAAATTTTATGAATATAAAATATAATATTAACCATTATTTAGTAAGAGGATTAGATTATTATAATGATATTGTTTTCGAATGGAAAAGTTATGATATAGGTAGTAAAAATATTTCTAAAACTATTTGTGGAGGAGGAAGATATGATAAATTAATTAATAGTATGAGTAATGGTAAAAATAATAGTGGTTTTGGTTGTGCTATAGGAATTGAACGTTTATTATTATTAGTACAAGTTAATAAATCATTAGAATTAAATATTAATCACTTAATTGATATTTTTTTAATTCCTATGGAATCTAGTGATAGTTTAAAAAAAATTTTAATAATTGGAGAGTTAATTAGAAAAAAATTTCCTAAATTTAGAATAATTATTAGTTATCTTTTCCAAAAAATAAAAAAACAAATCATCCAAGCAAATAAATATAAAGCACGTTTTATATTAATAGTAGGTCCGAAAGAAATAAAACAAAATTTAATTATTTTCAAAGATTTATATCTTAGAAAACAAATAACTGTATCAGAAAATCAATTAATATTTAATTTAGAAACATATTTTAATAAATATTTATTTTAAAAAATGAATATTAATTATTGAAAATAAAATTTATGATTAATTAAATTAATCATATTATATTTTATATATATAAAAATAATATTTACTAAAAAAATATTTTTTATTCTATTAAAATAAAATAATTAAATTAATTAATAAATTTTTTTAGAAAAATAATATTTTTAATATAATTATGTTACAAATAATAGTATTATTTTTATCTTTTAGAATATGTTAGAATAAAAAGGTTTAAGTTATTAAAAAAATTATTTATACAAATAAATTTAATATTGAATATTAAAATAAAGTTATAATTTTAAAAAAATTATTCAAATTTGTATTATAAAATATTTTATATAATTATTATTTATATAATAATTAGTAATTAATTAGATATAAGATAAATTTTTTTAATAATAAAAAAATATTTATATAAAATATATATAATATATTTATTTAAGATTTAAATTACATATGATAAATACAAAAAATAAGATAATATTCCAATACCCTATTATTACTATATTAGGTGATAATAATGTAGGTAAATCTTCTTTATATAATATTTTAATAAAAAAATATGACTCATTAGTTAATAAAATACCAAATTTTACAATAGATAAAAAATATAGTATAGCTAATATTAAAAATATAAAATATATCTGTGTAGATACAATTAGTTATAATAAATTCCAAGAAAATAATTCTTTAATAAAGAAAGAAATTTTATTCTCAATTAAAGAATCAAATTTAATTTTATTATTAATAAGAGGAAATAAATTAAATATTTTAGATTATAAAATTATAAGTTATATTAGAAAATATAATAAACAAGTAATTATTATTTTAAATATAAAAAAACAAATATTTTTAGATAATGAATTTTATTCTTTAGGTTTTAAATTTTATTTAATAAATATTAAAGATCGTAATAATATTATAAAATTAGAAAAAATATTATATAAATACATCAAAAAAATACGTGATTATAATAAAAATAACACTAATATTTTATATAATAAAATTTATAAAATAAATAAAAATAGTATTAAAATAGCTATTATAGGTATGCCTAATGTAGGTAAATCTACTTTAATTAATAAATTTATTAATGAAAAAAGAATAATTGTTAATGATATGCCTGGAACAACTAGAGAAAGTATTTATATACCATTAAATACTTTAAATATTTTAAATAAAAATATAATTTTAATTGATACTGCTGGGATAAAAAAAAAAACTAAAATTAAAAATAAAATAGAAAAATTTTCAATTTCAGAATCTTATAAAACTATTCATAAATCAGATATTATTTTATATATAATAAATGGAGAAAAAAATTTTTTTTGTAAACAAGATATACAATTAATACAATATATCATATCAAAAAAAAAAATTATAATTATTATTATTAATAAAATAGATCTTTTAACAAAAGAAAATATTTTTTTTTTAAAAAAATTAATAAAAATAAAATTTAAATTTTTTTCTGTAATTGCTATTTCAGCTAAATTTATTTCAAATCTAGATAATATTTTAAAATTAATTTATAAAACTTACAATATGTCTACAAAAATATATCGTACTTCTCAACTTATGAAAATATTAAATTTAGCAACTAGTTTAGTTTTACCTCCATTACATAATGGAAAAAGAATAAAATTAAAATATATACATCAAGTAAAAAATCATCCTTTATTATTTAAAATATATGGTAACCAATTAAAAAAATTAAGTCATAATTATAAACGTTATTTATTAAAATTTATTTATAATAAACTTCAATGTTTTGGTAATATTATAAATATAAAATTTCAAGAAAATAAAAACCCATATAATTAAATACTTTCAAAGTTTATAACTATTAAAACAAAATAAATTATTATCTATTTATAAATGAAAAAAGAAATCCCATATTTTACTTTTGAAATAGCTCCTATGTTAGGGAAAACTAATAAATATTGTAGATATTTTTATCGTAAATTAACTAAAAAATCACTTTTATATACTGAAATGATTCATTCTAATGCAATTAAAAATAATAAAAATCTTTTATTAGATAATAAAAATGTGAATAATATTGTATTACAATTAGCAGGTAATGAACCAAAATTATTAGCTTTGTGTGCCAAAAAAGCAGAAAAAATAGGATATAAAGAAATTAATTTAAATTTAGGTTGTCCTTCCTTAAAATCTCAAAAAGGTAATTTTGGAGCATGTTTAATGAATCAACCTTTAATAGTATCAGATTGTATTAAATCTATGAGCGATAGTGTTTCTATTCCTATAACTGTAAAAATGCGTATAGGTATTAATAATAATGATAATTATTATTTTTTACATAAATTTATTAATCTACTTATAGAAAGTGGTTGTAAAAGATTTATTATTCATGCTAGAAAAGCATTATTATATCAAAATATTAATGTTAAAAAAAATTTAATATTTCCTAAATTAAATTATAAGATTATTTATCAAATAAAAAAAAATTTTCCAAATATAAAGATATCAATTAATGGAGGTATTAAAACTTTATTAGATATAAAACAACATATAAAATATGTTGATGGAGTTATGATGGGAAGAGAAATTTTTAAAAATCCTAAAATATTAATAGATATAGATCCATATATTTATAATTATACATCTATTTTGCAAAATCCTATAATGATAGTAAAATCTATGTTTTCATATATAGAAAAAGAATTACAAAAAGGTAATTCTTTAATAACTATTATTACTCCTTTATTAAATATTTTTTATGGTATTAATGGATCAAATAAATTTAAAAAATTTATTTTTGATAAAAAAAATTATATAAATAATAATAATATAGAAATATTAAATAAAGCTTTATCTTACATAAAAATAGAATAATATATTTACTATTTTAGTAAATTAAAAATTATATTTATATATGGTAAAAAATAATTGAATGAAACAATTTAAAAAAGATCCTCAAATTGAAAAAATAAAAACCCCTCCTCATTCTTTGGAAGCAGAACAATCAATATTAGGAGGATTAATGTTAGATAATAATCGATGGGATCATATTACAAAAAAAATAATAGTAGATGATTTTTTTATTTTATCACATAAGATAATTTTTAATGAAATGAATTATTTAATAGAATTAGGTAAACCTATTGATTTAATAACACTTTCAGAATCTTTAGAAGGTAAAAATAAATTAAGTCAAGTAGGAGGATTTGCATATCTTGCTGAATTATCAAAAAATATTCCTAGTATATCTAATATATCTGCATATGCAGATATTGTTCATGAACGTGCGATTATTAGAGAAATGATATCAGTTGCTAATACAATAGCAGAAGCAGGATATTATCCTAATGGAAGAAATAGTGAATATTTATTAAATTTAGCAGAATCACTTGTATTTAAAATAGCAGAAAAACGTTTAAATAAAGATACTAAACCAAAAAATTTAGAAGAAATACTAGAAGTTACTATTTCTAAAATTGAATCATTTTATAATATGCCTAAAGATGGTATAACCGGAATAGATACTGGTTATCATGAATTAAATAAAAAAACAGCTGGATTACAAAAATCTGATCTTATAATAATTGCTGCACGTCCCGCTATGGGTAAAACTACATTAGCAATGAATATTTGTGAATATACAGCAATATCTCAAGATAAACCTGTATTGATATTTAGTTTAGAAATGCCTTGTGAACAAATTATGATTCGTATGTTAGCATCTCTTTCTCGTGTTCATCAAAGTAAAATTAGAACAGGACAATTAAATGATGACGATTGGAAAAAAATATCAACTACTATGGAAATTTTATTAAAAAGAAAAAATATATATATTGATGATTCTTCTGAATTAACTCCTACAGAAATTAGATCACGTGCTAGAAAAATATTTAGAGAACATAATGGATTATGTTTAATTATGATAGATTATTTACAGTTAATCAGAGTACCATCTTTATCTTTTAATAGAACTTTAGAAATTTCTGAAATTTCTCGTTCTTTAAAAGCTTTAGCTAAAGAATTACATGTACCTGTAGTTGCGTTATCTCAATTAAATAGATCTTTAGAACAAAGATCTGATAAACGTCCAATGAATTCTGATTTAAGAGAATCAGGTTCAATAGAACAAGATGCGGATCTTATTATGTTTATTTATAGAGATGAAGTATATAATGAAAATACTAATTTACATGGTGTTGCTGAAATTATTATAGGAAAACAAAGAAATGGACCTATTGGAACTATAAAATTAATTTTTAATAATCAAATTACACGTTTTGATAATTATTCTAATTATTATAATAATTAGAATAATTAAATTTAAAAAATATTTTTATGATATTTTATATAAAAAAGATTTAATATAAAAATATTATGTAAGATTTTTATTAAGAGATAATCAATGTTAAAAATTTTTAATACATTAAGTAAAAAAAAAGAATTTTTTTCCCCTATTAATAAAAAACAGGTAAAAATTTATGTATGTGGTATAACCACATATGATATGTGCCATATTGGTCATGGAAGAACTTTTATTATATTTGATGTTATTATTAGATATTTAAAATTTTTAGGTTATGAAATTAAATATATAAGAAATATTACTGATATTGATGATAAAATTATTAATATAGCAAAAAAAAAAAATCAAAATATAAAATATTTTACAAAAAATATAATTAATAATATTTCTAAAGATTTTAATAATTTAAATATTTTACCTCCTTATTTTGAACCTAAAGTTACTGATCATATAAAAGATATTATTTGCATAATAGAAAAATTATTAATAAATAATACTGCATATATTGCTAAAAATGGCGATATTATGTTTTCTATTAAAAAATATTTAAATTATGGAATATTATCCAAACAAAAAATAAATTTATTAAAATCAACTTTAAGAATTAAAAATATTAATTTTAAAAAAAATTACAAAGATTTTATTTTATGGAAATTAATTTCTAAATTAGAAATAGGTTGGATTTCACCTTGGGGATATGGTCGTCCTGGTTGGCATATAGAATGTTCTACCTTAAGTCGTAAATATTTAGGAAAATGTTTTGATATACATGGAGGAGGTAATGATTTAATTTTTCCCCATCATGAAAATGAATTAGCACAATCTTCTTGTATAGATAAAAAATTTTATGTTAATTATTGGATACATACAGGAATGATTATTATTAATAATAAAAAAATGTCAAAATCTTTAAAAAATACTTTAAAAATAAAAGATATTTTATCAAAATATAATAAAGAAGTTGTCAGATATTTTTTAACTGCTACTCATTATCGTAGTCCTATTATATACAATGAAATTAAATTAAGACAGGTACAGTCAGTTTTACATAAATTATATATTTCTTTATCTTATCAGAGTTATTCTTTTAAGATAGTAGAAAATTTGAAAAATAATTTTTTTTTATTAGAACAACAATTCTATAATGCTATGAATGATGATTTTAATACTCCTAAAGCATATAGTATTTTATTTAAAATTTCACGTAAAATAAATATTGCGTATCAACAAAAAAAATATTTAATTACTAATTATTTAATTTTAAAATTAAAAAAATTAGGAAATATTTTAGGACTTTTATTTTATAATCCTAAAACATATTTACAAAAAAATATAAATTTACATAATTTTTATGATAAAAATGAAATTGAACAATTAATAAAAATTCGTAATATTGCACGTCATAATAAACTTTGGAATAAAGCAGATTTAATTAGAAAAAAATTAAAAAATAAAAATATTTTTTTAGAAGATACTATTAATGGAACTATATGGAAGAAAAAAATTTAAAATTTTATATTAATAAAATAATAAATATTTTATATAAAATTTCTAAGCTTTTTTTTTATAAAAAAAAAATAATAAAGTTACGTAAAATAATTAATAATTATAATTATAAATATTATGTTTTAAATAATTCTAATATTTTAGATTATCAATATGATAAATTAATTAATAAATTAAAAAAATTAGAAGATTTATATCCTTATTTAAGAGATAAATATTCTCCTACTCAAATAGTAGGTACTAAATCAACATTAATATATCAAAAAATAAAACATAAAATGTTAATGTTATCATTAAATAATGTTTTTAATGAAAATGATCTATTAAAAAATTTTTTTTATCCTATAAAAAAAATTGTTAATAAATTTGAATTTTGTTGTGAATTAAAATTTGATGGAATAGCAGTTAATTTATTATATAAATATGGAATACTATTTAGTGCCTCAACAAGAGGAGATGGTTTAATAGGAGAAAACATTACTAAAAATGTATTACAAATTGAGGATATTCCTCATATTTTAAAAGGAAATATATTTCCTAAATATCTAGAAGTTAGAGGGGAAATTTTTATTTTAAAAAAAAATTTTCAAACATTAAATCAAAAAAAAATTATTAGATCTAAAGTATTTAGTAATACAAGAAGTGCTACTTATGGAATTCTAAAATCAAATAAAAATTATAATAAAAAATATTTAAATTTACTAAGTTTTTTTAGTTACGGTATTGGATTTGTAAATAAAAAATTTGCTTTTAGTCAAAAAGGAATATTAAATAATTTAAAAACTTGGGGTATTCCTATATCACAATATACTAAAGTTTTATCTTCTTATAATAAGATAACTAATTATTATAAATTTTTTCAAAAAACTAGAAATTTATTACCTTATAATATTGATGGTATTGTTATTAAAATAAATAATATTCAACAACAAAATATTATTGGTTATACCAATCATGCTCCTAAATGGTCTATTGCATATAAATTTCCTTCACAAGAAAAAATAACATTACTAAAAAAAGTAATTTTCCAAATAGGACGTACAGGAATTTTTACCCCAATTGCTAAATTTGATACTGTTAATATTACTGGAGTTAATATTAATTTTGCAACATTATATAATATTAATGAAATAAAAAAATTAGATTTAAAAATAGGAGATACAATTGTTATACAAAGATGTGGAGATGTAATTCCTAAAATTACTCATGTAATTAAAACAAAAAGATTTTCTAAAAAAATAAAAAAAATTTCTATACCTAAAATTTGTCCTAGTTGTTATTCTTCACTTCAAATAAAAGAGAATTATTTATTTTGTCCAGCAGGACTATCTTGTAAATCTCAACTAAAAGCATATTTAAAACATTTTATTTCTAGAGATGCTATAAATATTAGTTTTATAGGAAATCAATTAATTAATAAACTTGTAGAACAAAATTTAATAAAAAATGTTATAGATTTATTAAATTTGAATATTAAAATTTTATCTAAAATAAATAATTTAAACATTAAATCTATTAAAAAAATTTTAAAATCTTTACAAAAAAAACAAAATGTAATATTCAATAAATTTTTATTTTCTTTAGGTATTCCTGGAATTGGAAAAGTAACATCATATAAAATATCATTATCTTTCAAAACATTAAATAAGTTTTTAAATACTAATATAATTGAATTACATAATATAAAAGGAATAGGAAAAAAAAATTTAATAAATATTTTAAATTTTATTAAAAATCAAGATAATATCTATGTAATTACTAAATTATTAGAAAAAATAAATATTATTTATCCTAAAAATATTTTAAAAAAAAATTTTTTTTATAAAAAAAAAATTTCTATTACTGGGACATTTATTTCTATTAAAAGATCATATATTTTAGATCAATTAATTATTTTAGGTGCTAAAATAGTTGAAAGTATTAATAAAAAAACTAATTTATTAATTTTAGGTAAAAATCCTGGTTCTAAATTATCAAAAGCAAATAAATTAAATATTAAAATTATTAATGAAAATCAAATAATTTCTTTATTAAAAAAAAAATCATTTTGATTTTTTTTACAAAATTTAAATTTGTGAATTATAAAAATCAATGATATTATTGTCAATAATATTTTAATAAAATTTACAATAATTTAATTATATGAAAAACTTAAAAAATATTATAGAAGATTATTTTATTAATTATAAAAAAAATGATAATTTTTTATATAAAAAAGAAGTTATTAATAATATTAATACAGTAATTAAATTTTTAGATAAAGGTATAATTAGAGTAGCTGAAAATATTAAAGGACAATGGATAATTAATAAATGGATAAAAAAAGCTATATTATTGTATTTTAAAATCAGTAAAAATTTTTTATTAAAAGGATCATATAATAATTTTTACGACAAAATACCTTTAAAATTTAATTATAATAGTCAAAAAAATCATTTTGAAGATATAAAATGTCGAGTTGTACCTCCTACTGTTGTAAGATATGGTTCTTTTATTTCTAAAAATGCAATTTTAATGCCATCTTTTATTAATATAGGTGCTTTTATTGGTAAAAAAACTATGATAGATACTTGGTCTACAATAGGATCTTGTGCTCAAATAGGAAATAATGTTCATATCTCTGGTGGAGTAGGTATTGGCGGTGTTTTGGAACCTATACAATCCAAACCTACTATTATAGAAAATAATTGTTTTATAGGAGCTAGATCTGAAATAGTAGAAGGAGTCCTTGTAAAAGAAGGATCAGTAATTTCAATGGGAGTATATATTGGACAAAGTACTAAAATTTATGACAGAGAAAATGGATTGATTCACTATGGTATAGTACCTAGTTATTCAGTTGTTGTTCCAGGTACTTTACCGTCTAATAATGGAAAATACAATTTATATTGTGCAATAATAGTAAAAAAAGTAGATAAAAAAACTTTGAGTAAAGTTGAAATAAATGATATTTTACGTAATTCTCTATAAATAAAAATAAATAAAATAGATAAAATAAATAAAATATAAATTTTAAACTTTGCAAAATTAATAATATTTTTTTTCAAAAAAGTTCTAATTATTATTTGAATAAAATAAGTTTTAACTGCATCCGGGAGGATTTGAACCCCCGACCACTCGGTTCGTAGCCGAGTACTCTATCCACTGAGTTACGGATGCTTTTCCCCGGTGAGAGAGAGATTCGAACCCTCGATGTAGCATACTACATACACCCTTAGCAGGGGTGCGCCTTAAACCACTCGGCCATCTCACCATTATATATAAATGTATATTATATCTAATAGACAAATTTTGTCAAATTTTTTTTATGAAAAAAATAATAAAATTATTTTATTAAATTTGTTTGTTGATTTTTTTCTGCTTGTATACGTTGATATATTTCTTCACGATGAACAGCAATTTCTCTAGGAGCATTAACACCTATTCGAACCTGATTTCCTTTTATTCCCAATACTGTTACCATAACTTCATCACCAATCATAAGTGTTTCGCCTATTCGACGAGTAAGAATTAACATTCTTTTCTCCTTAAAAGAAATAAAATATAAAATATGTATTATTATATTATAATTTTATTTAAATTATTAACTTAATTTATTTATTTTATTTAAAATACATGTTCTTATCTTAGATAAGATAAAATAATATTGTTCTATATTAAGATTAATATTACCTTGAACTATATTAGCACATCCATTGATATTACAAACATTTTTATCTAAATTTCTTTTCATAATATCTAAAACATTTATTTTATTATTAATATTTTTTGTAATTTTAATTATAAAAAATATTTTTTTTTCCCATTTAGTAGATAAAATTATTATAACTTTACTTAATTTTTTTAGTATTTTTTTTAAAATAAAATTAAAAAATATTGGATTAAAATTATATATTTTACTAATGATTATATTTACATTATTTAATAAAATATTATTTTTCAATAAAATATTTTCTTCTTTTAAAAAAAAATATTGTTGTAATTCTTTAAAATTTTGTTTTAATAAATAATTTTTTTTTTTATTTAATAAAATATTTTGTATTAAATATTCTTCATTTGTATTAAATAAATTAGAAATATATTTAATATTTTTATTTTGTTTTTGTATATATTCTAATGCTATATTATGTGTAATTGCATGTATACGTTTTATACCATTAGCAATATTTAAAAATTTAGTAATGATAAAAAAACCAATTTTACCGGTATTTTCAACATGTGTGCCACCACATAATTCTTGTGAAATATTTTTAATATTTACAATTCTTATAAGAGAAGAATATTTATTTTTAAATAATGCTATTATATTTTTTGTATTTTTTATTTCTTCTTTTTTTTTTATATATATTTTTATAGGTATATTTTTAAAAATATAACCATTAATTTTTTTTTCAATATATAAAATGTCGTCTAATTTTAAAGAATTATTTAATATGAAATCAAATCTTAAATATTTATTAGTTATTAACGATCCTTTTTGTTGTACATATGTACCAAATTTTTTACGTAATATAGTATGTAATAAATGTGTTGCAGAATGATTTCTACTAATCATCATACGATTTAATATATCTATTTTAGAATATAAATAATCATTTTTTTTAAATGAACCTAAAATCATTTTTCCTATATGAATAATTATATTTCCTTGTATTTTTGTATCATATACTTGAAAAATATTTTTTTTATCTTTTTCTAAATATCCTATATCCCCTTTTTGGCCACCTGATTCTCCATAAAAGGGTGTGATATCTAGTATTATTTCTCCTTGATCTCCTAAGTTAATTTGATTTTGAGTAATTTTATTTACATAAATGTCAATTATCTTACTATAAGTTATAAAATTTGTATATCCATCAAATTTAGAAATATTATTCTTATAATAAATATTATTTTTATCATTAAAAAAGTTATTTTTTTTTGATTTTTGACGTTGAATTTCCATATATTTAATAAATTCTTTTTTATTTATATTAATATTTTTATTTATACATATATTTTGAATTAAATCTGGAGATAATCCAAAAGTATCATATAAATAAAACATTTGTTTTCCTGTTAAATAATTATTATTAGATTTTTTAAGTTCTTTATCTAATAATAAAATCCCTGAATGTATAATTTGATTAAATTTTTTTTCTTCATTTTTAATAATATTTATAATTAAATCAGATTTTTTATTTAAAAATATTTTTTCATTATCACTTATATATTTAATAAAAATTTTTACTAATTGATAAAAAAATGGTTCTTTTTTACCTAAAATTTTTCCATGATTTATAGCTCTTCTAATAATTTTTCTTAAAACATATCCTCTTTTTTCATTATTAGGAACAATACCTTCTGCTATTAAATAAATAGTAGATCTAATATGATCTGCTATAACTTTTAAAGAATTATGTTCTAAATCTTGTACTTTAATTATATTAGCTATTTCTTGAATAATTTTTTTAAAAAAATATATTTTATAATTTGAATCAACTCCTTCTAAAATACTAGTAATACGTTCTAATCCCATACCAGTATCTACTGATTTTATTATTAAAGGAATTAATTTTCCATTTAATGTTTTGTTAAATTGTATAAAAACAATATTCCATATTTCAATAAAACGATTACCTGAATTATTTTTAATATTTCCTTGTAAATGATCACCTAAATCATAAAAAATTTCAGTAGATGGACCACAAGGGCCAGTTTCAGACATTTGCCAGAAATTATCAGAATTATATTTTTGATTATTTTTGTCTTCTATTAAAATTAAGTTTTTTTTAGATATACCAATAATTTTATTCCAAATATTATAAGTTTCAATATCTTTATAATATACAGTAATAAATATTTTTTTTTGTTCTAAATTAAACCATTTGGAATCGGTTAATAATTCCCATGCATAAAAAATAGCTTTTTTTTTAAAATAATCTCCAAAACTAAAATTACCTAACATTTCAAAAAATGTATGATGTCTGTTTGTAAAACCTACATTTTGAAAATCATTATGTTTACCTCCAATACGTATACATTTTTGTACTGTAACAATTCTAGAATAAGGAGATTTTTTATATCCTAAAAAATATTCTTTAAATTGATTCATACCTGCATTTGTAAATAATAATGATGAATCATTGTAAGGTATTAATGAACTTTCTTTAATTATTTTATGTTGTTTTTTATTAAAAAATTCTAAAAAAATTTTACGAATTTCTTCAATTTTATTATCCATGTTATAAATTAACCTTAAATTTTTTTTAAAACATTATTTATAAAACTTAAATATATACTTATATTATTTTTTTTTAAAAAAAATTTTTTTTAATTTTTCTTCTATTTCTGTTGATTGTTTTTTATTCTTTTTAAGAAAATTTACAGCATTCATTTTTCCTTGACCAATTTTTTCATTGTGGTAACTATACCATGAACCACATTTTTCAATTATTTTTTCTTTTACTCCTAAATCTAATAATTCACCGTAAATATTAATTCCTTCACCATAAATAATTTGAAATTCGGCTATTTTAAAAGGTACAGCAACTTTATTTTTAACAACTTTTACTCTAGTTTCACTACCAATTATATTATCTCCAATTTTAACATTACCTATTTTACGAATATCTAATCTAACAGAAGCATAAAATTTTAAAGCATTTCCTCCAGTTGTTACTTCAGGATTACCAAATAAAACACCAATTTTCATTCTTATTTGATTAATAAAAATTAATAATGTATTCGTTTGTTTTAAATTACTTGCTAATTTTCTCATAGCTTGACTCATCATTCTTGCTGCTAAACCTATATGTGAATCTCCTATTTCTCCTTCTATTTCAGCTTTTGGAGTTAAAGCAGCAACTGAATCTACTATGATAACATCTATAATACCTGATTTAGCTAATGAATCACATAATTCTAATGCTTGTTCTCCTGTATCTGGTTGAGAACATAATAATTTATTAATATCAACATTTAATTTTTTAGCATAGAAAGCATCTAATGCATGTTCCGCATCAATAAAAGCACAAATTTTTTGTAGTTTTTGAGCTTCTGCAATAATTTGCAATGTTAAAGTGGTTTTACCAGAAGATTCAGGCCCATATATTTCTACGATTCTACCTATTGGTAATCCTCCAATACCTAAAGCTCTATCTAAAGATAGAGATCCTGTAGATATAGATTCTATATCCATAGTTCTATTATCTCCTAATCTCATAATAGAACCTTTACCAAATTGGTTTTCTATTTGTGTAATAGCATTTTCAAGAGCTATTTGTTTTTTTTTTTCTAAATTCATAATATATACCTTATTTAATAATAAATATAATTATAAATTTTATAAAAAAATTATTTATTATATTAAAATAATTTATAATAATTTATTATTAATAATATAAACAAAATGTTTAAAAAAGAAAATTTTTATAAAAATGTAAATTATGTTTTAGATATAAGAGAATTACAATGTCCAAATACAATTATAATGATAAAAAAAAAATTAATCCAAATAAAAAAAAAAGAAACTTTAATCATCATTACTAATGATATATTTGTTAATATAGATATAAAAAATTTTTGTTATTTTATGAAATTTAATATTATTAAAAAAAAAATAGATAAAATACCATATTATTTTTTAATACAAAAAATATAATAATTCTTTTTAAAAGAAAGCTATTTTATATAATAAATATGTTACAATACCAAATTTATTTTGTCGATATTTAATCCATTTTTTAGATAAAAATAATTTATTACTTTTAGTTTTATACTGAATAAAAACTTTTGTATTATTTTTTAACCAATTATTATTTTCTAATAACATACATGTTTTTTCTAATAAAATATTTTTTTGACAAAATGGAGGATCAATAAAAATTAAATCATATTGTATATTAGATTTTTTTGATAATACTTTTAAAGTATTATCAAAAATTAAAGAAATATTATTTTCTGTTAAAAAATAAATATTTTTTTTTAATTGTTGAAATATTTTTTTATTATTTTCTATTAAAGTAGCTGAATAAATATTTTTTCTAGAAATAGCTTCAAAACTTAAAATACCAGTTCCTGCATAACAATCTAAACAATTTAGATAAGTATCATTCATAATCCAATTAAATAAATTTTCACGTATAAAATTCATTGTAGGTTTTAATATTTTATTATTTATTACTTTTATTTTTTTATTTTTCCATTTTCCTGCAATAATACTAATTTTATTAAGATATTTTTTTTTTTTCATAATTTATATAAAAAAATTTAAAAGATTAATTACTTTAAATTTTTATTTTATTATATTATTATGTTAATGTAATTGATTAAATTTATTATTTAATAATAAACATCTTATATATTTTATAGAAAAATGATAAATAAACAAAATTTTAATATAAAAAAGAAACATGGTTTTTTTAATTATTTAAAAAAAAATTTAATTAGAACTACTAAAAACATCAGTCAAGAAATTATTAATCTTTTTAAAAAAAAAAATATTATTGATAAAGAATTATTTAATAAATTAAAAGAAACATTAATAATTGCTGATATAGATATACATACCACAAATAAAATTTGTAACTTAACAAAAAAATATGCACAAAAAAATAAAATTCAAGACTCTTTTAAATTGTATGATTATCTAAAAATAGAAATGTTAAAAATATTACTTCCAGTAGAAGTTCCTTTAATAATTAAAAATAAAAAAAAACCTTTTATAATATTAATTATAGGTGTAAATGGTGCAGGGAAAACTACAACAATAGGAAAACTTGCATATTATTTTTATAAACAAAACAAATCTGTACTTTTAGCTTCTAGTGATACTTTTAGGGCAGGTGCTTATGAACAATTATCTACTTGGAGTAAAAGAAGTCATAGTATTTTATTAGAAAATTATAAAAAAAAAGATAGCTCAGCTATTATTTTTGATGCAATTTCTTATTCTAAAAAAAAACAAATTGATATTTTAATTGCAGATACATCTGGAAGATTACATAATAATATAATGTTAATGGAAGAATTAAAAAAAATTACACGTGTAATAAAAAAAAATAATAATATGTGTATTGATGAAGTTATGTTAATTTTAGATGCTAATATTGGACAAAATTCTATTAATCAACTTAAAATATTTCACGATAATATAGGAATAACAGGAATTACAATAACTAAAATTGATGGAACCGCAAAAGGTGGTGTAATTTTTTCTTTAGCAAATAAATTTAACATTCCAATAAGATATCTATGTTCTGGTGAAAAAATCACTGATTTAAATTTATTTAATGCAAAAAATTTTATAAACGCTATTTTTATAAATAATTAATTATTCTTTTAAATTAGTTTAAACTATGCTGATAATATTTATTTTGGAGAATTTAATGTATAAAAATGTATTTACCTCTAATTTAAGAACATCTAATATCCTTATAGGAACATTGGATTCTTATATTTATAATACTAATAATTATCCAATTTTAACCTCTAAAGAGGAAAAAGAATTGTCTAAAAAATTATACTATAAAGGCGATTTGGAAGCTGCTAAAAAATTAATTTTATCACATTTAAGATTTGTTGTGCACGTAGCTAAATATTATTCTGGATATGGTTTGCAACAAGCAGATCTTATTCAAGAAGGTAATATAGGATTAATGAAAGCTGTACGTAAATTTAATCCAGAAATTGGTGTGCGTTTAGTATCATTTGCTATCCATTGGATTAAAGCAGAAATACACGAATATGTTTTACGTAATTGGCGTATAGTTAAAGTAGCAACTACAAAAGCGCAAAGAAAATTATTTTTTAATTTACGTAAAGCAAAACAAAAATTAGGTTGGTTTAATCAAGATGAAATCAAAATAGTAGCTAAAAAACTAGGAGTTTCAATTAAAGATGTTTGTGAAATGGAAACACGTATGTCAGCACAAGATATGAATGATAATCTTAATATTAAAGATAATTTTAAAAATAAAAATATAAATACAAATATCTTTTTAAAAGATCATAATTCTAATTTTGCTAATATGATTGAAAAAAATAATTGGAATAAATTTCTTTCAAATAAATTATATAAAGCACTTTCAAAATTGGATTATCGTAGTCGTAACATTATTAATCTTAGATGGTTAAATAAAAAAAAAAAAAAAATCACATTACAAGAATTAGCAATATATTATGGTATATCAGCAGAACGTATAAGACAATTAGAGAAAAACGCAATGAAAAAATTACGTTGCATTATTGAAAATTTATTTCCAATATAATTTATATTTTTCTTATTAAATTTATGTAATAATAGAATGAGATTATAGATAATCTTTTTTTATAAAAGGATAAAAGAAGTGGCTGGGAAAAGAGGTATAAATAAAGTTATTATAGTAGGTTTTTTAGGTAAAAATCCTGAAATACGTTATATGCCTAATGGAAATCCTGTTGTTAACATTATAGTTGCAACTTCAGATAATTGGAAAGATAAAAATACAGGAGAAAATAAAGAAAAAACCGAATGGCATAGAATAGTAATATTTGGAAAATTAGCAGAAATTTCTAATGAGTATTTAAAAAAAGGATCTCAGGTATATATTGAAGGATCTTTACAAACAAGAAAATGGAAAAATCAAAATGGACAAGATAACTATATAACTGAAATTATTGTAAGTATAGGAGGTACTATGCAAATATTAAACAATTTACGTAATCATGATAATATTACTTTAAATAAAGAAAAAAAATTAATAAAAGATAAAAATATTTGGAATAAAAAATTGAATAAACCTAATTTAGTAGAAAATAATAATAACGAATTATCTATTAATAAAAATGAAAACATTCTTGATTTTGAAGATGATATCCCTTTTTAATTTAAAATATTTTTAATTATATTAAAAAATTTAAATTTTATTTATGCTTTATAATAATATATTACTTTTACAATTAAAAAAAAAATTTACAAAAAATTTACCTTCTATTAAAGGTTATGTTAAAATTTTAAATAAAAAATTAGGAATTTTAGAAACAAATAAAAATGATATATATCATATTTCTGAAATTCATTTAAAATATGTAATGGAAGGAGATTATATTGTAGCTGAAAATGATATTCATAATTTAATTAAAGTTATACCAATAAAATTAATAAAATCTAATATTAATATTTTTAAAGGAATAATAAAAAAAAAAAATAATATTATCTATATAATTCCAGAAAAAAAAATTTTATGTAGAAATATTATTCAATGTTCTATAAAAAAATTTCCAAAAAATTTAAAAAATGATGATAAAGTAGTAGCTAAAATTATTAAACATCCTTTAAATGGGGAAAAAGATATTTTTATAGCTGAAATAACAGATATTCTAACTATAGATAATAAATATTTATTACCATGGTGGAATATATTATTAAAATATAATCTTTCTATTGATTCTCCAAGTAATTCTTTATGTGAAAAAATTAAATTTTTAGAAGAAAATATATATAGAAAAGATTTAACTAAATTATGTTTTATTACAATAGATAATAAAGATACCAAAGATATAGATGATGCATTATATATAAAAGAAATATCTGAAAAAAAATTATTGATTTATGTAGCTATAGCAGATCCTACTTCCTATATTAAAACAAATAGTCTAATAAATCAAATAGCTTCGCAAAGAATGTTTACTAATTATTTACCTGGATTAACAATTTCTTTATTACCAAAAATTTTATCAGAAAATTTATGTTCTTTAAATTTTCAAAAAAAAAGACCAGCCTTAATTTGTAAAATGATTATTGATAAAAATGGATTTTTATCTAATAAAATAATTTTTTTTACAGGATGGATAAAATCAAATGCAAAATTAAATTATAATGATGTTTCAAATTGGATAGAAAAAAAAGGAAATTGGAAACCAAATAATGCTAAAATAAAAGACCAAATACTTTTTCTATATAAATTTTATTTATATCGTGAAAAATGGAATATTAAAAATATTACAAATTTTTATAATATTGATTATAAGTTTGTTTTTGGAGAAAAAAGGACTATACTAGATATAGTAATTGAAAAAAAAAGAATAGCTCATAAAATGATTGAAGCTGTTATGATTACAGCTAATATGTGTGCATCTGATTTTTTATATAAAAATTCAAGTTTTGGAATATATAATATTTATTATGGTTTTAATATAAATAAACTTCATAAAATAATAAAATTACTGAAAAAATATAATATTGAATGTAATGAATCATATTTAATGACATTAGAAGGATATAAAAATATTTTTCGTAAATTAAAAAATTTAAAATTATCATTTATTTTAAATAGAATAAAGAAGTATCAATTAATTTCTTTATTTAATATAAAACCTGGTCCTCATTTTGCTTTAGGCGTAAAAAGATATGCAACATGGACCTCTCCTATACGTAAATTTGGAGATTTAATTAATCATCGATTAATTAAATCAATTATTTATAAAAAAAAATTTTTAATAGAAAAATCCTTAAATAATATTCATATTGAAATGAATCAAAAACGTTTTTTAAATAAACAAGCAAAAAAAGATATATCAAATTTTTTATATTTTCAATATTTTAAAAATATATCAATACATAATAGAATTTTTATTTCTGAAATTATTGATATATCTTTTTATGGTATAAAAGTAAGATTAATTAAAAATGGAGCGTATGCATTTGTTCCTAAAAAATTTTTATGTAATAATATAGATAATATTGATATTGATCAAGAAAAAGGAATTATTTTTAACAAAAAAAAATTTTTATATAAAGTTACTGATAAAATTAAAGTAATTATAAAAAAAATTAGTATTAATAGTATTATAGTTAAAATAATTTAATTTTTGTAATTTATTTAAAATAAGGTTTATATGACAATTAAAGGACATATAATATTTGCTATATCTAGTAGTATTTTAATACAACATTTTATTTTTTCTAATATGATGTATCATGATGATTGGTGGCGTATTATTCCTGCTTCTATTGTTACTTGTTTATTGCCGGATATTGATCATCCTAAATCTTTTTTAGGACGTAAAGTAAAGATTATATCATATCTTTTTAATAAATTATTTGGACATAGAGGATTTACACATAGTTTATTATCTATATTAATATTTGGATATATGGTTTTTTTTATTAATATAAACTTAATGCATATTTTTGATATGAAATTAGGTTTACTTATAGGGTATTGCAGTCATATTATAGCAGATATATTAACTCCATTAGGAGTTTCATTATTTTGGCCATATAAAAAAAAAATTAAGTTACCTCTTATTACAAATAAATTTATTAATGAAGATATTTTTTGTTATTTATATTTAATATTTTCTATATATTTATTGTATCCTGTTTGTAATAATATTATAATAAAATTTTTCAATTGAAATAATTAATACTTTATATTAAATATATATAAAAAATATTATGTTTTTAAAAAAAAAAAAAATGTTAGTTACATGTGCATTACCATATGCTAATGGTAGTATTCATTTAGGTCACTTATTAGAACAAATACAAGCAGATATTTGGGTTAGATATAATCGTATGTGTGGTCATGAAGTATATTTCATTTGTGCTGATGATGCTCATGGAACACCTATTATGTTAAAAGCTAAACAGTTAAATGTTAGACCAGAAAAAATAATTAATAAAATATATATCGAACATGTTTTAGATTTAAAAAAATTTCATATTCATTATGATAATTATCATACTACAAATAGCGTTGAAAATTTTTTTTTTGTTAAATTAATTTTTAATCTTTTAAAAAAACAAAATTTTATAAAAAAAAAAATTATTAAACAATTATATGATTATAAATATAATCTTTTTTTACCTGACAGGTTTATAAAAGGAACTTGTTCTAGTTGTAAATCTATTAATCAATATGGCGATCATTGTGAAAATTGTGGAACAACTTATTCTTCTGTTAATTTGATTAATCCGATTTCTATTCTATCTAAAAAAAAACCTATATTATGTAATTCTGAACATTATTTTTTTGATTTACCTCAGTTTAATGATTTTTTAAAAAATTGGGTTAATTCTAATGTATTAGATCATGTTATTAAAAATAAAATTAAAGAATGGTTTTGTTTAGGATTAAAACAATGGGATATTACTAGAGATGGACCATATTTTGGTTTTAAAATACCTAAAACTATTAATAAATATTTTTATGTTTGGTTAGACGCGCCTATAGGATATATAAGTACTTTTAAAAATTTATGTGATAAAAATACAAAATTAAATTTTTATCAATGGTGGAGTAAAAATGCTAATACAGAATTATACCATTTTATTGGAAAAGATATAATTTATTTTCATTGTTTATTTTGGCCTGCTATATTAGAAGGTATAAATTTTAGAAAACCTACTAAGGTATTTGTTCATGGCCATATAACATTGAATGGATATAAAATGTCTAAATCTAGAGGAAATTTTATTACTGCCAGAAAATGGTTAAAATTTTTAGATTCTGATAGTTTACGTTATTATTATGCTTCTAAATTATCATCTAATATTAATGATATTGATTTAAATATTAATGATTTTACATTTAAAATTAATGGAGATATTGTTAATAAAATTGTTAATTTAGCTTCAAGAAATGCATATTTTATTAATAATTATTTTGATAATAATTTATCTAAAAATATTAATCTTGTATTATATTTAAAATTTATTAAAAAATCTGAAATAATTCATAATTATTTTTTTACACGTAAATATAGTCATGTTATTAAACAAATTATAATTTTATCAGATATAGCTAATTCTTATATTGATAAATATAAACCTTGGTTATTAATAAAAGATAGTTTAAAAAAAAAAAAAGTTCAAAATGTTTGTTCAATGGGAATAAATATGTTTCGTGTAATTATGGTTTATTTAAAACCAATTATGCCTATTTTATCTAAAAAAACTGAATTATTTTTAAATCATAAATTATGTTTTAATAATATTAAATATCCTTTAATTAATCAAAAAATTAATAAATTTAAACCATTATTCACTAGAATAAATATAAAAAATATAAAAAAAATAATAACATAAAAATGTAAATATATATTTTTTATATTTATATTTTTTTAATTATAAATTAAATTTATTTTAAAATTCTAGGTACTCTTTTTGATAAGGAACACATTAATTCATATCCAATAGTATTTGCTGATTTGGCTACATCATCTATTTTGATATTATCACCCCATAATTCTACTGAGTTTCCTATTTGAGCTGTTGGAATATTTAGTAAATCTATAGCTATCATATCCATAGATATGTCACCTAATATTTTAGCTTTAATACCTTTAACTGAAACAAATGTTTCATTATTTATATTTCTAGGATAACCATCTGCATAACCACATGCTATAATTCCAATTTTACGTTTTTTATTTGAATAATATTTACAATTATAACCTATAATTTGTCCTGGATATATTTTTTGTATAGATATAATTTTACTTTTTAGTGTCATTACTGGTTTAATCTTTTTTTTAGCAATATCTTCCCATATTCCAGTTGGTGAAGCTCCATATAAAATAATTCCAGTTCTTACCCAATCATAATGAGTATCTTTATGCCATAAAATAGCAGCAGAATTAGCAAATGAACATGGAAAATTATAATAATTATTAATATGTTTTTTTATATTATTTATTTGTTTTTTTATAAAATTAGAGTTTATTGTTGTATCTGAAAAATGAGTCATTAAACTAATTTTAGAAAAATTAATATTATTTTTAATAATATATATTATTTTTAGAATTTTTTTTGTAGGGAATCCTAATCTATTCATACCACTATTTATTTTAATATATATATTAATAGGATATTGTGATTTATATTTAATTAATGTTTTTAATTGCCAATTACTATGTAAAGTAATAGTTAAATAATATTTATAAATTAAATATAATTCTTTTTTATCAAAAAAACCTTCTAATAAAAGAATTGGTTTATTACAACCATTTTTTCTTAAAATTATAGCTTCATCTAATGTTAAGACAGCAAAACCATCACTATTAGAATTAATAAATGGATATATATTTTTAATACCATGTCCATAAGCATCTGATTTTAAAACAGACCAAACTTTAGATTTAAATGCGATGTTTTTAATAATTTTTAAATTATTTTTTAATGCAGCAGTATTAATAATTGCTGAAATTGGTCTAACCATATATAATTTTTTTTTAAAAAAAAATTTTAATATTTTATATTTTATATAAAAATTATTTTAATATTATTTAATATAATATATGTTATATTAAAAATAAAAAAATTCAATAAAATATAAAATTTTATATATTTAATTTTTAATATTTAATTTATAAAAAATTTATTATATAATTAATATTAAAACTCTAATATATCTTAGAAAGGATCTTATAATGATTACCAGTAAATTTGGTATTGGTCAACAAGTAAGACATAAATTATTAGGTTTTTTAGGAGTTATAGTTGATGTTGATCCTGAATATTCTTTACGTGATCCTAAAATTGATGAAGTTGCAGAAAGTATAACATTACGTAATAAACCATGGTATCATGTAGTAATGGAAGATGATGCAGGACAACCTATACATACATATCTAGCAGAAGTGCAATTATCAGGAGAACCTTTAGAAAATGAACATTTAGATAATTCATCATTAGATGAATTATCTGCTTCAATTAAAAAACAATTAATAACACCTAGATTAAGAAACTAATATAAGTAAAATTATTTTTTATATATTTATATTATTATTGATGATTAAAAAATAAGTTTTATAATTCATGAATTATTGAATTTAATAAAACTTATTGCATTTTTAATATGATATATAATTTTTTTCTTACCCATTAAATATAAAATATTATTAATAGGAGGAGTGTTTTCAATTCCAGTTATAGCTAGGCGTATAGTCATTGCTATTTCTTTAAAATTTACATTTAATTTAGATAATATTTTTTTTAAAACGTAATCTATATTTTTTGTAGACCATATTTTTATATGATTAATATTTTTTAAAAATAAATATAAAATTATTTTTGTATTATTGTTTAAATATTTTTTAATTACTAATTTTTTATTATAAGTTGGATTTTTATAAAAAATTATACATAAATTACTTATTTCATTTAATGTATTACATCTATTATAAAATATTTTATATAAATCTTTTAATTTAGGTCCATTATTAATGTCTATATTTTTTTTATTAAAAAAATTTTTTAAATAATTAAGCATATCTTTTTCTGATAATTTGTTTAAATAATATTTATTTAACCAATTTAATTTTTTTATAGTAAAAATACTAGAAGATTTATTTAAATTTTTTAAATTAAATAATTTTTTCATTTCTTCTAATGAAAAAATTTCTTTATTATTATAAGACCAACCTAAACGTAAAATATAATTTAATACTGCATGAGGTAAATAACCATTTTCTTTATATTTTATAATATTAAAATTATTGTCTCTTTTAGAAATTTTTTTACCTAATGTATCTGTAATTACAGACACATGAGTATAAGAAGGAATTAATGCTTTAATAGCATTAATAATATGTATTTGTTTTGGAGTATTATTGATATGTTCTTCACCTCTAATTACATGAGTAATTTTCATATCCCAATCATCTATTACTACACAAAAATTATATGTAGGAATGCCGTTTGAACGTCTAATTATAAAATCTTCTAATATATTATTCTGAAATGTAATTTTTCCTCTAATAGTATCTATAAATGTAATATGTTTATTTTTTGAAATATGTAATTTTACTGTATAAGGTTTATTACTACTAATAGTATTTTTAATATTTCGACATTTACAATTTCTAATATTATTTTTAATAATATTTTGTTGAAATTGATTTTGTTCTAATTTTTTTTTAGAACAATAACATTTATATGCATTACCATTATTTAACATGATATTAATCATATGATTATATCTATCTAATCTTTGACTTTGTAAGTATGGACCTTCATCCCAATCAATTTTTAACCATTTTAATGTTTCAATAATATTTTTAATAAAAATATCTTTTGATCTTTTAAGATCAGTATTTTCAATACGTAATATAAATTTACCATTATTTTTTCTAGCAAATAACCATGAATACAAAGCAGTGCGAATATTACCTATATGTAAATAACCAGTAGGACTAGGTGCAAATCTAGTGACAATTTTCATAATATATAAAATTTTTAATTTTGGGCTTATATTATAATATATATATACTATAGTATAGTAATTATATATTTTTATTTTAAAATTTCTAATAAAAATATTGACATTTAAGTAGTAAAAATAATAGCATATAAGTATTATCTTTTGGGTGATTAGCTCAGTAGGTAGAGTATCTCCCTTACAAGGAGGAGGTCGGCGGTTCAAATCCGTCATCACCCATAATAAATGAATATATAAAAATTTATAAGATAAATTTGGGTCGTTAGCTCAGTTGGTAGAGCAGTTGACTTTTAATCAATTGGTCACAGGTTCAAATCCTGTACGACCCAAAATAAAATATATTTATTGATATTGAATTTAAATATTTTTTGTATTGTTTATTAAAAATAATATACATATTTATTTACATTTTTAATGTATAATATATTATGTATTATTGTTTTAATTATCTATAAGTAGATGTAATTTATTTTTATAATAATAATAAAAAATTTTATCTGTACATAAAAAATAAATATAAAAAAAAATATGATATTATCATATTTTTTTATACTAAATTAATACATATAACTTTAAAATTTTAATAATTATAAAAAATATAATTATTTAAAAAGATTAATTCTATAATATTAGACAGAAAATTATTTTATTATTAGAAAATATTTTTTACTAATGATATTTTTATTTTTTATATAATTATATAATTATTTATATTGGAATTTGCAAATTTAATTATGTATTTAGTAATTATAAAGATAATAATTATAAATTATTTAAAATTATTAATAAAGGAATATACAAAATATAATTTATAATTATTTATAATAAAAAAGTTTTTAAATATTTTAATATATTAATTAAAATTATTCTTTTGTAAAATTTTAAATAATTTAAAAATAAGAGTAATTAGAGTAATTAATATTTTATTAAAATAAAATTTAAATAATTAGTATTTTTACTAAACATTAATAGATTTTTCATTTCAAAATTTATTAAATTTAAAAGTTAATTTAATTATTTATTTATAATAATTGTATAAATATATATTCTGATATAATTTTAAAGTTCGTTATTATCTAATTATAAATTTTATTAATTATAAAATAATAAAAAATATTTGAAAATACATTAATTTCTAGTTTATTAACTTCTAATAAGTATTAAAAAAAACTTTATATTTATTAAAATTTTGCGCTCTACAGGATTTGAACCTGTGACAAATAGCTTAGAAGGCTATTGCTCTATCCAACTGAGCTAAGAGCGCAAAAATATTATAAATAATAATATCATTATTATGATATATATTCAAATTAATTAAATTATTTTATTTATTATTTTTTATAATGAGTTATATCAAATGAATGCTAAAATTATTAATGGACATGTTATTGCTGAAAAAATATATATTAACATATATAAAAAAATGAAAAATATTTTATTATCTAGAAAGAGGAAACCTGGATTAGGAGTAATATTAATAGGAAATAATTCAGCATCTAAAATTTATGTAAAAAATAAACTTAAAATCTGTAAAAAATTAGGATTTTTTTATGATATTTATGATTTATCAAATAAAACTAATGAATATGAAATAATAAAAATAATTAATTTTTTAAATAAAAATAAATATATCGATGGTATTTTAATACAATTACCATTACCTAAACAAATTAATTTTATAAAAATAATAGAAACAATAGATTTTAAAAAAGATGTAGATGGTTTTCATCCTTATAATATTGGTCGTTTATGTCAAAGAGCTCCATTATTACGTCCTTGTACTTCTTTAGGAATATTACAATTATTAAAGTATTATAAAATTAATACTTATGGATTAAATACTGTAATTGTAGGTGCTTCTAATATAGTAGGTCGTCCTATGGCTATGGAATTATTATTAGCTGGATGTACTATTACAATTACACATCGTTTTACAAAAAATTTACGATATTATATAGAATATGCAGATTTACTAATAGTAGCTATTGGAAAACCTAATTTTATACCAGGTAATTGGATAAAATTAGGTGCTATTGTAATAGATATTGGAATTAATAGAATTAATAACAATAAAATTGTAGGTGATGTTCATTTTGAACAAGCTAAAAAAAGAGCTTCTTATATTACCCCGGTACCTGGAGGAATAGGACCTATTACTGTAGCTACTTTAATGAAAAATATTTTATATGCTTATGAAAAAGCATAATTTTATATACAAAATTATGTTAATTATAAAGTTATTTTTTAAGCCGGATTCTGTCTTGGAACAGTCATTTATCTAGAATAATAATCACTTATTATTTCAAGCAGCTTACCCAAGTTTATAGTACGGGTTATACAAACTTATATTTAGCCTTGCTCCTGGTGGAGTTTACATTGACATATATTATTACTAATATACCGGTATGCTTTTACCATGCCTTTTCACCCTTACCATATTTTATCTTTTATATTATTATGGCGGTATTTTTTCTGTTGCACTATTCGTAAGTTTACACTTCCCAGTAATTATCTGGCACCATACCCTATGGAGTCCGGACTTTCCTCTTTTATTTTTAATAAAAGCGACTGTTTTTTATTAACTTTAAAATTAATATATTATCATATAATAATATTATTTAATATTTATTTTTTATATAAAATTTATATAAAAAATTTCTTTTAATAGAATATATATTTGCAGTAATATTTATTGATTTTTTTAATGATAATTCTTTATTTAAATCTAATAATGTTTTAATTACTTTAGGAGATAATTCTAAATTTGTTTTAGGTAATTTTTTATATCCACTAATAATTAAAATAATTTCTCCTTTTATTTTATTTAAATCTAATTTAATCCATTTAATTAAATTAGATACATTATTTCCATGTATATTTTCCCATTTTTTTGTTAATTCTTTAGCAATAACTATATATCTATTTTTTCCTAAAATATTTTTTATATCATATAAACATTTTAATAATCTATGAGTCGATTCATAAATAATTATAGTTCTATATTCTAATTTTAATTCTTGTAATCTTTTAATTCTTTTATTTTTTTTATAGGATAAAAATCCTTCATAACAAAATCTATTTGTTGGTAAACCTGATACAGATAAAGCTGATATAGCTGAACATGGTCCTGGAATTGGTATAATTTTTATATTAATATATTTTTTACGACATAATTTTATAATTCTATATCCAGGATCATTAATTAATGGAGTTCCTGAATCTGATACCAATGCTGTATTATATCCTTTTTTAATTTTTTCTAAAAAATTTTTTGCTTTTTGTTTTTCATTATATTCATGATAAGAATATAATTTTTTTTTAATATTAAAATGTTTTAATAATAATCCTGTTTTTCTAGTATCTTCTGCTAAAATAAAATTTACTTTATTTAAAGTAATTAATGCTCGTTTACTAATATCATCATAGTTACCTATTGGTGTTGCGACTACGTATAAATTACCTGATTTAATATTATTATTTTTCATATATTACTAATTAATTAAATATTAACTTTAATTTTTTTATTAAATGTAATATTATACATATAATAATAAGTTTTTTATATAAAAATTGGAGGAATGGCCGAGTGGTTGAAGGCACCGGTCTTGAAAACCGGAAATAGGAAACTATTCGAGAGTTCGAATCTCTCTTCCTCTAATAATATTAATTATTAATATAATACAATGAGTTTATATATAAAAAAAAATAATAATATTTTATGGAATACTAAAATAGCTATTAATGTAGCTAATTTAGAAAAAATTAAATTGAATAATGATCATTGGAAAGTAATATACGTATTACGTAGTTTATATTTTAAATATAATATACATCCAAATATACGAATACTTATTAATGAACTTAAAAAAAAATATAAAAATATAGAATGGAATAGTGTTATCTTATTTGATTTATTTCCTAATGGAGTAATAAAACAAGCTTCTAAAATATCTGGACTTCCACAAAGTAATATTTGTTTATAAAGAATAAATAGATAAAAAAAATAATACTTATAAAAAAATAAAACATTATTATTAATATATATTAAATTAATAATGTCTTGTTTTTTTATAAAAATAAATAATTTTTATGCTTATTTGTAATAGATTTTTTTGAAGTAAAAATAAATAATTACCCATATAAAACTATTTAAAATACTTTGTAACAGTAATTTTACGTAATTATAATTAATACTATTTATATTATATACAATAAAATTAATTAAAAATAAAATACAAGTTATAAATAAAAACTTATATATTAAATTTAGATTTATAATTATTTTTCGCTTATATAATAAAAAATAAGTTATTATACATAGTAATAAACTATGTACTCCTAAAATATAATTTGTAAAAAAATCTATTATTAATCCAACAAAAAAACTAGTAATAATATTAATGTTATATGGATGATATAATATCCAATAAATTAAAATTAATATTAACCATTGTATATGTAAAATAATATTACTATTTTTAGTAAAAAAAATTTGTAAAAATAATGATATCATAAATGTTGTATAAATAAATAATTTAAAAAAATAATTTTTCATGTTTTATTGAGAATTTATTAATAATAATACATATTTTATTTGTTTTATTTGTAAAAATGGTTTTACATAAACTATATTAAAGTTTTTTTCTTTATCAAAAACTATATTATTTATTGTACCTACAGGATATCCTTGAGGATATTGTTCATCTAAACCAGATGTAACTAATATATCTCCTTTTTTAATTATTGTATCAGTAGATATATATTCAGATTTTAAAAATTTTGTACATCCATTCCCATTTATTATAAATGTAGTATTACTATTTTGTATTTGTACTGGTAAAGAAAAATTTTTATTACAAATTAATAAAACTTGGCTATTTGTTTTTCTACTGGATATTACTTGACCTACTACACCTTGTTCATTAAGTACTATTGTACCTGGAGAAATATTATCTTTTGATCCTTTATCAATAAAAATTTCATTTTTACATCTAGGTAAAATAATTGGTATTTTTTTTGCTAAAATACTAATTTTTTCTTTTAAAAGAGGTAATTTTAAAATATGTTTTAATGTATTATTTTCTTGTTTAATTTCTTTTAAATCATATAATTGTATATTTTGTTGTAAAATTTTATTAAATAAATATTTATTATTTTTTTGTATAATATTATTTTTGAAAAAAAAATTTGATATATTTTCATATATAGAAAATGGTTTATTTAAAATAAAATATATAGGACTTATAATATGATTAGTATCATATCTTATTTTTACAAAAAAACTAGAATACATATCAATAACTATGATAATAGTTGATATGATAATAAAAATTATTGTTTTTAATTTACAAATTGGTCTTTTATTAAAAATTAATTTCATAAATATATTATCTTAAAATTATAATTTATTCTTCACTAAATAAATCACCTACATGTGTATCAATCATTTCTAATGCTTCTCCTCCACCTCTTGCTACACAAGTTAGTGGATCTTCAGCAATAGAAACTGAAATACCTGTTTCTTCTATTAATAATTTATCAAAATTTTTTAATAATGCCCCACCTCCTGTTAATATCATTCCTCTTTCAGCAATATCAGCTGCTAATTCTGGAGGACATTTTTCTAACGCAATCATTATAGCACTTACTATCCCAGTTAATGGTTCTTGTAGTGCTTCTAAAATTTCATTAGAATTTAATGTAAAACTTCTTGGTACTCCTTCAGCTAAATTTCTTCCTCTTACCTCTATTTCTAATATTTCTTCATTATTATTATAAGCAGATCCTATTTTGTGTTTAATTTTTTCAGCAGTTACTTCTCCAATTAAAGAACCATAGTTACGTCGTACATGGTTAATAATAGATTCATCAAATTTATCTCCTCCTATTCTTACAGAAGAAGAATATACTATCCCATTAAGAGATATAACTGCAACTTCAGTAGTCCCCCCCCCTATATCAATAACCATAGATCCTGTAGCTTCTGAAACTGGCAAACCAGCACCAATCGCAGCAGCCATCGGCTCTTCTATTAAAAAAACTTCTCTTGCTCCAGCACCTTGAGTAGATTCACGAATAGCTCTTCTTTCAACTTGAGTTGCTCCTACAGGAACACATACCAATACTCTTGGACTGGGTCTCATAAAATTATTACTATGAACTTGTTTAATGAAATGTTGTAACATTTTTTCAGTAATAAAAAAATCTGCTATAACACCGTCTTTCATAGGTCTAATAGCTGTAATATTACCTGGAGTTCTTCCTAACATTTGTTTTGCATTATATCCAACAGCAGCTACCCTTTTAGGGAATCCTGCTTTATCTTGTCTTATAGCTACAACAGAAGGTTCATTTAAAACAATACCTTTACCTTTTACATAAATTAAGGTGTTTGCTGTTCCTAAATCTATAGATAAATCATTAGAAAACATTCCCCGAAATTTTTTTAACATAATAAAAAAATCCAATTTTATATTTTATATTTATTTTAATTAAATTAAATCTACCGTAATTATATAATAACATTTTATTTATAAAAAATATATTATTTATTATAAATAAAAAAAAATTAAAAACTAATTTACATTATCTCTAAAAATAGATTAAAATTATAAATTAAATAAATTTTTTTTACAAAAAATATAAATGATATGGAAAAAAACAAATATCATATTTTAATTTTAAATGGTCCTAATTTAAATCTTTTAGGTATTAGAGAACCAAATAAATATGGTAATGAATCTTTGCAAGATATTATTCAAATTTTATTAACAAAAATTAACAAAAAAAATTGCAAATTAAGTCATTTTCAATCTAATGCAGAATATAAATTAATAGATTATTTAATAACATATAAAAATCGAATTGATTATATTATTTTTAATCCTGCTGCTTTTACACATACTAGTATTGCTTTACGTGATACTTTGTTGGCAATTAATATCCCTTTTATAGAAATACATATTACTAATATATATAAAAGAGAAATTTTTCGAAAAAAATCTTTTTTTTCAGATATTTCGAATGGAGTTATATCAGGATTAGGTTCATATGGATATATTTTAGCATTAAAAGTTATTATTAAAAGATTAAAAATAAGTATTTAATTTAAAAATAGATTTAATTAATAATTATTTTATTATTTAAAATAAATTAAAGGATTTATTTCTCCATAATTGTCTATAATTCTTATTTCAGGTACTAACCAAATATTAAATTTTTTTCCGACAGTATTATATATTTTGATTGCAAAATTTAGTATATCCATACCTGAAGAATTATTAAATTTATTTAAAATTATTAATGACTGTTTAGAATAAACTGTTACTCCTTTATAAAGATATTTTTTAAAATGACATTGGTTAATTAACCATCCTGCAGATAATTTAATACAGTTATCTTTCAAAGTATAGGGCATATTAGGAAATGTTTGTAATAATTTTAATCCTTTTTGTAAAGATATATAAGGATTTTTAAAAAAACTACCTGCATTACCATAAATTTTAGGATTAGGAATTTTTTTTTTTCTTATATTACAAATATAATTAAAAATTTTTTGAGGAGTAATATTAAAAATTTTTAAATGTTTTAAACAATAATATTTTAAATTTGGAACCCATTTTTTAGGTAAAAATAAACCAACAGAAATGATAATGTATTTTTTATAATTTTTATGTTTAAAAATACTATCTCTGTATTTAAATTGACAATCTTGATTATTAAATCTTTTAATTTTTTTATTTATAGGATCAATAACATCAACATATTTGCAAAAATCTTTTATACTAGAACCATAAGCTCCAATATTTTGAATTGGAGCTGAACCTACACAACCAGGTATAAGTGCTAAATTTTCTAAACCATAAATTTTATTTTTTATTGTAAATTTAACTAATTTATGCCAATTTTCTCCAGAATTTACATGTAAATTCCAATATTTTTTAGATTCTTTAATATATATACCTTTAATTCTATTAATAATAACTAATCCATAAAAATTATTTAAAAATAAAACGTTACTTCCTTCTCCTAATACTAAACAAGGATAATATTTTTTTTTATATTTTGTCCATAATTGACAAAGTTTTTGTAAATCTTTAATTATAGATATTTTATATGCGTTAACTTGTAAATTAAAAGTATTTAATATTTTTAATGAATTATTCATATACAACAATATAAACTTTTTAACTTATCCTGGTATTTACCTACTCTCACATGAGGAGACCTCACACTACCATTGGCACTACAATGTTTCACTTC
>NZ_CP046202.1:3975-5571 GCF_012569785.1 Enterobacteriaceae endosymbiont of Donacia crassipes | reverse complement strand
TAAAATTGAAGAGTTTGATCATGGCTCAGATTGAACGCTGGCGGCAAGCCTAACACATGCAAGTCGAGCGGCAGCGAAATAAAAGAAAGTTTTATTTTTTTTATTGTCGGCAAGCGGCGGACGGGTGAGTAATATCTGGGGATCTGCCTTATGGAGAGGGATAACTATTGGAAACGATAGCTAATACCTCATAATGTCTTTTAAAAGACCAAAGTAGGGGATTTTATATATTTATTTTATATAAAACCTTATACCATTAGATGAACCCAGATGGGATTAGCTAGTAGGTAGGGTAAAAGCCTACCTAGGCGACGATCCCTAGCTGGTCTGAGAGGACAATCAGCCACACTGGAACTGAGACACGGTCCAGACTCCTACGGGAGGCAGCAGTGGGGAATATTGCACAATGGGCGAAAGCCTGATGCAGCTATGCCGCGTGTATGAAGAAGGCCTTCGGGTTGTAAAGTACTTTCAACAAGAAAGAAACAATGAAATTTAATACATTTCATTATTGACGTTACTTGTAAAAGAAGCACCGGCTAACTCCGTGCCAGCAGCCGCGGTAATACGGAGGGTGCTAGCGTTAATCGGAATTACTGGGCGTAAAGAGCACGTAGGCGGTTAATTAAGTCAGATGTGAAATCCCTAAGCTTAACTTAGGAACTGCATTTGAAACTAATTAACTCGAGTTTCGTAGAGGGGGGTAGAATTCTAGGTGTAGCGGTGAAATGCGTAGATATCTGGAGGAATACCAGTGGCGAAGGCGGCCCCCTGGACGAATACTGACGCTCAGGTGCGAAAGCATGGGGAGCAAACAGGATTAGATACCCTGGTAGTCCATGCTGTAAACGATGTCGACTTGAAGGTTGTAAGCTTGACTTATAACTTTCGTAGCTAACGCGTTAAGTCGACCGCCTGGGGAGTACGACCGCAAGGTTAAAACTCAAATGAATTGACGGGGGCCCGCACAAGCGGTGGAGCATGTGGTTTAATTCGATGCAACGCGAAAAACCTTACCTGGTCTTGACATCCATGGAATTTAATAGAGATATTTTAGTGCCTTCGGGAACCATGAGACAGGTGCTGCATGGCTGTCGTCAGCTCGTGTTGTGAAATGTTGGGTTAAGTCCCGCAACGAGCGCAACCCTTATTCTTTGTTGCCATCAGTTAGGCTGGGAACTCAAAGAAGACTGCCGGTGATAAACCGGAGGAAGGTGAGGACGACGTCAAGTCATCATGGCCCTTACGACCAGGGCTACACACGTGCTACAATGGTATATACAAAGAGAAGCATCCTTGTAAAAGTAAGCGGATCTCACAAAATATATCTTAGTTCGGATTAGAGTCTGCAACTCGACTCTATGAAGTCGGAATCGCTAGTAATCGTAGATCAGAATGCTACGGTGAATACGTTCCCGGGCCTTGTACACACCGCCCGTCACACCATGGAAGTGGGTTGTAAAAGAAGTAAGTTGTTTAACCTTTGAAAAAAGGAGGGCGCTTACCACTTTATGATTCATAACTGGGGTGAAGTCGTAACAAGGTAACCGTAGGGGAACCTGTGGTTGGATCACCTCCTTTACTATCAAAATTCTA
>NZ_CP046202.1:735-3886 GCF_012569785.1 Enterobacteriaceae endosymbiont of Donacia crassipes | reverse complement strand
TTATTAATTTAAATATTTAGACGATTGTGGGTTGTAAGGTTAAGTAAATAAGCGTATATGATGGATGCCTTGGCAGTCAGAGGCGATGAAGGACGTGTAAATCTGCGAAAAGCGTCGATAAGCTGATACAAAGCGTTATTAGTCGGCGATATCCGAATGGGGAAACCTAATATATGTAATTATATATTATCGTAATTTGAATACATAGAATTACGAAGTAAACCAGGGGAACTGAAACATCTAAGTATCCTGAGGAAAAGAAATCAACAGAGATTTCCTTAGTAGTGGCGAGCGAACAGGAAGAAGCCCGAGATGTATTTTATTTATCATGTTAGTAGAAATAACTGGAAAGTTATACGAAACAAGGTGATAGTCCTGTATATGAAAATATGATAATTATAGTCTCAATGAGTAGAACGAGACACGAGTAATCTTGTTTGAATGTAGGGGGATCATCCTCTAAGGCTAAATACTACTGACTGACCGATAGTGAACTAGTACCGTGAGGGAAAGGTGAAAAGAACCCCGGTTAGGGGAGTGAAATAGAACCTGAAATCATATACGTACAAGCAGTAGGAGCATTTTAAAAAAGTGTGACTGCGTACCTTTTGTATAATGGGTCAGCGAGTTATATTTTGTAGCAAGGTTAACTGTATAAGGAAGCCGTAGGGAAACCGAGTCTTAAAAGGGCGTTTAGTTGCAGGATATAGACCCGAAACCCGGTGATCTAACTATGAGCAGGTTGAAGGTTTGGTAATTCTTACTGGAGGACCGAACCGACTAATGTTGAAAAATTAGCGGATGACTTGTGGTTAGGGGTGAAAGGCCAATCAAACCGGGAGATAGCTGGTTCTCCCCGAAAGCTATTTAGGTAGCGCCTTGTGTAATTCATATTCGGGGGTAGAGCTCTGTTTCGGTTAGGGAATCTACCAGATTTACCAATCCGATGCAAACTACGAATACCGAATTTATGTTATCACAGGAGACACACAGCGGGTGCTAACGTCCGTTGTGGAGAGGGAAACAACCCAGATCGCTAGCTAAGGTCCCTAAGTTATAATTAAGTGGGAAACGAAGTGGAAAGGCATAAACAGCCAGGATGTTGGCTTAGAAGCAGCCATCATTTAAAGAAAGCGTAATAGCTCACTGGTCTAGTCATTCTGCGCGGAAGATTTAACGGGGCTAAATTATACACCGAAGCTGCGACAATAAGAAAGAATATTATTTTTATTGGGTAGGGGAGCGTTCTGTAAATCGTTGAAGATAAATTGTAAAGTTTATTGAAGATATCAGAAGTGCGAATGCTGACATGAGTAACGATAAAATAGGTGAAAAACCTATTCGCCGAAAGACTAAGGGTTCCTATCCAACGGTAATCGAGGTAGGGTAAGTCGACCCCTAAGATGAGGCTGAAAAGCGTAGTCGATGGATAACAGGTTAATATTCCTGTACTCATTATTATTGTGAAGGGGGGACGAAGAAGGTTAAATTATCCAAGTGATGGTTGTCTTGGTTTAAGCGTGTAGATGGATTATCTAGGAAAATCCGGATAATTATTAACATTAAGGCGTGATGACGAAGTACTTTATTGTATTGAAGTAATTGATACCATGCTTACAAGAAAATCCTCTAAACTTAAATAATATTGAATCGTACTCTAAACCGACACAGGTAGTCAGGTAGAGAATACTAAGGCGCTTGAGAGAACTCAGGTGAAGGAACTAGGCAAAATAGTGCCGTAACTTCGGGAGAAGGCACACTGATTGTAGGTAAGAAAATTTACTTTTTAAGCTGAAATCAGTCTAAGATAACAGCTGACTGCAACTGTTTATTAAAAACACAGCACTGTGCAAACACGTAAGTGGACGTATACGGTGTGACGCCTGCCCGGTGCCGGAAGGTTAATTGATAGAGTTATTATTTCATAAGAAGCTCTTGATCGAAGCCCCGGTAAACGGCGGCCGTAACTATAACGGTCCTAAGGTAGCGAAATTCCTTGTCGGGTAAGTTCCGACCTGCACGAATGGCGTAATGATGGTCAGACTGTCTCCACCTGAGACTCAGTGAAATTGAAATTGCTGTGAAGATGCAGTGTACCCGCGGCAAGACGGAAAGACCCCGTGAACCTTTACTATAGCTTGATATTGAATAATAAATATTAATGTGTAGGATAGGTGGGAGATAATGAAATATTGACGCTAGTCAGTATGGAATCAACCTTGAAATACCACCCTTTGATATTTATTATTCTAACCTAAATCCGTAATCCGGATTAGAGACAATGTCTGGTAGGTAGTTTGACTGGGGCGGTCTCCTCCTAAAGAGTAACGGAGGAGTACTAAGGTCAGCTAATCACGGTCGGAAATCGTGAGGTTAGTGCAAAGGTATAAGCTGGCTTAACTGTAAGAATGACAATTCGAACAGATGCGAAAGCAGGTCTTAGTGATCCGATGGTTCTGTATGATAAGGCCATCGCTCAACGAATAAAAGGTACTCCGGGGATAACAGGCTAATACCGCCCAAGAGTTCATATCGACGGCGGTGTTTGGCACCTCGATGTCGGCTCATCACATCCTGGGGCTGAAGTAGGTCCCAAGGGTATGGCTGTTCGCCATTTAAAGTGGTACGCGAGCTGGGTTTAGAACGTCGTGAGACAGTTCGGTCCCTATCTGCCGTGGGCGTTGGAAGATTGAAAGGATTTGCTCCTAGTACGAGAGGACCGGAGTGAACATATCTATGGTGTTCGGGTTGTCATGCCAATGGCATTGCCCGGTAGCTAAATATGGGAAAGATAAGCACTGAAAGCATATAAGTGCGAAACTTACCTTGAGATTAATCTTCCCAAAATTTTATTAATTATTTATAAAATTTTCTTAAGGGACGTTAAAGACTATAACGTTGATAGGCTGGGTGTGTAAGCATAGTAATATGTTAAGCTAACCAGTACTAATAAACACCCGTGAGTCTTAACCTTACAACACCAGAATCGTTTAAATTGATTATTAGATAGTACTTAATAAAGTAATCCTGGTATAAATAACGCAGTGGTACCACCTGAATCCATCCCGAACTCAGAAGTGAAACATTGTAGTGCCAATGGTAGTGTGAGGTCTCCTCATGTGAGAGTAGGTAAATACCAGGATAAGTTAAA
>NZ_CP046202.1:0-636 GCF_012569785.1 Enterobacteriaceae endosymbiont of Donacia crassipes | reverse complement strand
AAAATATAATACAAAATAAAAATTTTCTAAAAATTGAATGTCCACATATATTTTCTGATAAATTTTAAAAAAACATAAGAAACTTTCAAATATAAAAATTTCTCTATTGTATTTTACAATATTATTCTAAAATAATAATAAAGTCAAATTTAAATATTAAATATATTTAATATTTAAAACTTTATATTTTATAATTCCTCCAGGTGTTTTTACTTTAACAATATTATTTTTTTTTTTACCAATTAACGCTCTAGCAAGAGGAGCATTAATCGAAATTAAATTATTTTTTAAATCTGATTCATCATGTCCTACAATTTGGTAAGAAATAATTTTATTAGTTAATATATTTACTATACAAATAGTAGACCCAAAAGTAATTTTATTATTATGTATAATTTTAGTTACATCTATAATATTTGCATTTGATAATTTATTTTCTATTTCTTGAATACGTCCTTCACAAAAACTTTGTAATTCACGAGCTGATTGATACTCTGCATTTTCTTTTAAATCACCATGTTTTCTAGCATCTATAATAGAATTAATAATTTTAGGTCTTTCTATATTTTTTAATTTTTTTAATTCTTTACGTAATTTTTTTATACCTTGTAAGGTTATAGGAATTTGATTAATCAT